>JAGAPJ010000020.1 GCA_017623315.1 Clostridia bacterium
AAATTCGTTTAAATGGGGCGAAAATTACATACTTTTAACTCCAAAGCATAACCGCGGTATTTCGCACGGCGATATGATTGATTTGAACCGTGAAAATATTGACGGATTTGATGTGCGTGAATTTTATGTTAATTTAGTTTATGACCTTAAAAAACGAGGGCTTTAATTATTACAATAATTATTGGTGATGTTAATGAAATCAATTAAAAATGTTTATAAAATCGGCTATGGGCCGTCAAGCTCGCATACGATGGGGCCTTCCTTTGCCGCGGCCGACTTTATGACAAAATTTCCAAATGCTGATTTTATAAAGGTTATTCTTTACGGTTCTCTTGCAAAAACCGGTAAGGGTCACGGTACTGACCGCGCAATTATTGATACCCTTTCTGATATTAAAAATGAGGTTATTTATAACACCGAAGCCCCAACCGATATTCACCCAAATACTGTTGATTTTATTGCCTACAAAGATGAGAAAGAAATTGGCAAAAAGCGTTATTACAGCATTGGCGGTGGCGAGATTAAAACCGATGACATTAAGGAAATTACACCAATTGAGGTATATAAAGAAAAAAATTTTACCGAAATTGCAGAATACTGCAAAGCGCATAATATACGCATAAGTGATTATGTTTTTCAGCGCGAGGGTGACGATATTAAGCCCTTTTTATATTCTGTTTGGTGTACAATGCAAAACGCAATTGAGGAAGGTCTTTCAAAACGCGGCACCCTTCCGGGTGGATTAAATGTTGAGCGAAAGGCACAGTTTTTATATAATCAAAAGCACATTGATGAAAGCCCGCAAACACGTGAAAACCGTCTTGTTTGTTCCTATGCTTTTGCAGTAAGTGAGCAAAATGCAGACTGCGGTATAATTGTTACTGCACCAACCTGTGGCTCATGCGGTGTTGTACCTGCTGTTCTTAAATATATGAAGGACAAGAACCACTTTAGCGATGATGATATTATTCGCGCCTTAGCGGTTGCGGGAATAATTGGTAATATCGTTGCTACTAATGCTTCAATCAGCGGCGCTGAATGTGGCTGTCAGGCTGAAATTGGTACTGCCTGCTGTATGGCATCTGCCGCCTTGTGTGAGCTTTTTGAAATGGGTATAGACCAAATTGAATATGCCGCCGAAGTCGCCATGGAACACCATTTAGGCCTCACCTGTGACCCCGTAGGCGGTTTAGTGCAAATACCTTGCATTGAACGAAATGCCGTTGCCGCAATGCGTGCAATTAATGCATTAAGTCTTGCAAATTTCCTTTACGGCAGCCGCAAGGTTTCGTTTGATGTTGTGGTTGAAACAATGTACCAAACAGGTAAAGACCTTTCACACCTCTACCGTGAAACAAGTGAGGGTGGTCTTGCCAAGCTATATATTCACACAAATTATAAAGAATGATAAACCCGGGGTATATCTATGAAAAAAATAATTACATTAATATTTTGCATTCTTATAATTTTTTCATTAGTTTCTTGTGCCGAAAAGAACATTGAAGATGATATTACCACTGCATCAATCACAACGGTAAATATATTAGAGATAGTTGATAATAACGGCAAGGTATGGCTTACTAATAAAGATGTAATTGATGTAACCAGAGGATTTGACCCTTTTAACGGTTATTTTATTAATATCAATACAACCGAAGACGGTAAACAAAAGCTTTCGGATGCAACTACCGGTAACCTAAATAAAACAATTAGTTTAAAGATAAATGACGAGCTTATTTTTTCAGCCACAGTTATAAGTCCAATCACTGACGGTGCGTTTATAATTAACGGCTTTGAAAGCGAAGAAGAAATGAGCGAATTATTTAAGTCGCTTACAAAAAATTAAAATAAAACGCCTTGACCGTTTTGGTCAAGGCGTTTTATCATTTCATTTTCTTCATAAGTTCACGAATTTTAATTTCACGAATAACTTTTATTAACAAAATTACACCAAGTATAGCAGCTAATAGGTTTACACCCACAAAGTTAAGCCAAATACCATCAAGATTTAGTGGCCAAAGAATTACTAAAAATAACAGTGGAAAAGCAAAAGCTATCGATACCGACATAATTGTTGCAAATACTGGCTTTTCAATTGCGGTAAAAAAGCTTTGAGCACTTACCCCTACCCACCTAAACAAGTATGCAAAACAAAACAGGCGTATTGCTTTTGTGGAAATTTCTAACAATTGGGTATCCTCAGCATTTGCAAATAATGATGCTATAGCGTCTGGAAAGAAAAATAAAATTGAAGTTGAAACCAAACCAATAAATGCTGTACCAATAAAACCGCATTTTGCAATTTTTTTAACACGTTTATAATTTTCAGCACCCCAGTTATAACCAATTGCGGGCGAAAGCGAATCGGCAATACCATATAAAAGCGGCCAACAAAAGTCACTAGCATACATTAAAATAGCATATACTGCAACAGCGGTTGTACCACCGTTTTCACCCAAAACCTTTGCACCAACCGTCATAAGTGAAATATTAATTGCAATTGAAGATATCCTGCCTGATACGTTGCTTAAAAACACGGGCGAGCCACAAACAGCAACTTCTTTTATTAAAGCCTTACTGAAATTAGGCTTTGCAAATTTCAAAAGTGTTTTATTTGCTAAAAACGGAATTAAAGCTAAAACCGAGCAAACACACATTGAAATGCAGGTAGCAATTGCCGAGCCGACAACGTCCATTTCAAAAACTAATAAAAATAATGTAAGCAAGCCAATGGTTAATATATTACAAAAAATGTTAATAAACATACTTGTTTTTACGTAACCACAAATACGCAAATAGTTGTCCATAGCAAAGAAAATTGTGCAAAACGGACTGCATAGTGCAAAGGTACGAAGATATTTAACCGAAGTTTCAAGCAGTATATCATCTGCACCCATCATTTTAGCAATGGGAGTAGCAGCAAAAAACATAATTGTGCCCATAATAACCGAGGTTAAAAAAATCATAACAACAGCACACGAAAAAATGTTATTAGCTGTTTTGCGGTCTTCCTTACCCAAAGCAATTGAAATTGGTGCCGAAGAGCCAACGCCTACAAGGTCAGCAAGGGAAAAATTTATCATAACAAGTGGCATTGCGATATTAACTGCCGCAAATGCACCTTCACCAAGACGGTGACCAATAAATGCACCTTCAAATATGCTGTAAACCGACATTGCAAACATACTTACCATACCAGGTAAAGCAATAATAAAAAATAAACGCCAAGGGTTCATTTTATCATACATTTCTTCTGCTTTTGTCTTAATTTTCGGCACCTCCTTTATGATTGGTTTGATTAGTATATTATAAAAGAATAAAAAAGTCAATAAATTGTTGTTATTCGGCTGAATTGATTGCACAAACCAATGCCTCAATCTGATGATGATAGCGTAGCAAGCGAAATGAATAATACTGCAAATTAACATTTTTCTCTCCCTCAATCACTCGTCAAAGGGAGCCAAAGGTATACCAATTCATCTACACGACATAACACAATTTACAAATTAATCACTTAAATATTTATTAAGAAAATTTAGCGTTCTCTTTTTATCTGCTGACCAAAGCGGTGCAATAAGGTCTTTTTTAGCGCCGTCACCTGTTATTCGGTGGACAACAATATCACTCGGCAAAACGCAAAGACATCCTTTTAATATTTCGGCATATTTTTCTAATGTAAGCGGTTCCACCCTGCCCATTTCATACTCGTAGGCAAGGCAAGTGTTTTTAAGTATATGTAAAAGGTGAAATTTAACTCCATTAGTACCGCATTCAACTGAAAACTTTGTTGTTAAAACAGGGTCATCGTTTGGTAAACCGATAATGATATGTGTTATAACCTCAATACCTGCATTTTTAAGGCGTAAAACAGCGTTTTTATATACGTCAGCTTTATAACCGCGATTTATATATTCAGCAACATTGTCATTAGACGTTTGAAGCCCCAATTCAACCGTTACAGGTTTAATTTTGTTTAAATCTTTAAGCAATTCTATTGTTTCATCGCTTAAACAGTCGGGTCTGGTGCCAATATTTAAACCAACAATATAATCAGGCTTAATTGCCTCATAAAACAGCTTTTTCAAACGTTCTATCGGTGCGTAAGTGTTGGTGAATGACTGAAAGTATGCAATATATTTACCATCTTTTATCTTTGCTTCTACCCTGCTTTTTGCACGTTCCAGCTGTTCGGTTATATTAGTGCCGCTTTCTGCAAATTCGCCACCACCTAAATCAGAACAAAATATACAGCCGCCCTTCGAAACCGTACCGTCACGATTGGGGCAAGTAAACCCACCGTCAAGAGATAGCTTATATACTTTACAGCCGTATTTTTCTTTATAATAATCGTTCGCCGTTTTATACACAATATCACCTCACGTATATTAATTATATAATATTAAAAGCTAAAAAACAATTCAAACTTGAAAAATATATACTAAAACGATATAATGATAATGAAATTAAAACTAAGGTTGTGTTAATATGAAGAAAAGTCATTTAATAGCATTATTAGCCATTGTTGCAGGTGTTGTAGTTATATTTTCAGCAATTCTTGCACCCTTTGCAATGTTTTTTGGCTCTATGCTAATTTATGAATTTAACGGTAACAACGCTAAAATTGAAATTGACAGCTACCGTTTATGTCATGACAAAGATGGAAACGATATAATTATTATAAAATATTTGTTAATAAATGAAGGCGAAGATCCCACCTGCCTTATTAACGAAGGCGATTTTTACGTTTATCAAAACGGTATTAGTTTAAGCGAATTTTATGATGATGAAGAAGATAACAAGCTTCCAAAAGAGGTTAATTATGATTCTGAAGACCAATACAAAGACGTAAAAGGCGGCGTAAAATATTATGCCGAAATTGCATACGAATTAGAAAGCCCCACCGCCGACGTGCAGGTCGAAATTAACGATTACGGCTTTGTTGATAAGAAAAAAGAAAAAGTGTTTAAAATAAATTAATCAAACATTTTTGACGGTATTAGGATATAAATAAAATGTAGGCTTGACCAAATCGGTCAAGCCTTTTTTGCGGGTCGATGTGGGCATCGACCCCTACATTCGTATACGATACACATCGTAGGGGCGGATGCCCACATCCGCCCGTTAAAACAATGTCGTTATCCAATAAACAACCCCATACACTACACTTGCCACCGTACCGTAGACAATCACAGGGCCGGCAATGGTGAACATTTTAGCGCCTACCCCCAATACAAACCCCTCTGCTGCTGTCAATATAGGACACAGTGTTTTTGAAAAATATTTACATTAAGTCGTCGGTGTGGTATAATAAAACAAAGTGAGGTGTTTTTATGGAGTACATCGTCATTCCCGATACTGCAATTATTGCAGTTAATCGCGGCAAGCAAGAAAACGAATCAAGCAATATTGTGTACCGTGACAAGAATAGAGAATTGCATTCTATTGATTTTGAAACCTGCGCTGTTAATTATATGGCTGAGCACAACAATTCTTCAGGAAAGTGTATTGGAGAAAGAAAGCACGACGGGTGTTACTTTATTTTTTATACAAGTGGTATTAAAACAAAAGTTGTTTTTGAGAAAATGTATGTTGGCAACATATTTCGTCGTCACCTTTTGAGCGGAGATAAACATTTTCGTTTTCTCGCCTTATGGAATCTAATTAACAAAACCAAATATACTACATATGATTTATCATAAAACAAGGGTTATGACATACTCCTGTCATAACCCTTGTTTCTTATATTATCTGCATCACCCAATAGATAATCCCATACACCACACTTGCCACTGTGCCGTAAAAGATTACCGGTCCTGCTATTGTGAACATCTTAGCTCCAACCCCTAATACAAAACCCTCTACTGCTGTCAATATAGGACACAGTGTTTATGAAAATATTTATGTTATATCATCATTTTTATTTATTTGTATAATCTTTGGCAGCTATATTCAACATTTCTATAAATTTGTTTGTTAATTCCGATATGTTTCTGTCTGTATGCAAAATATACCCTATCGTGTAATAATCTTCACTTTCAAGCGGTATACTTATTATTCTTCCCTCATTAAGCTGAGAAGGCATTATTCCTGTTCCTATTGTGTAACAATCGGTAGAAAGCAATACGTTCATCAAGGTTGCTCTATCGTTGATTGCTATGTGCTTGTCGCTATGAATATCTACTATCTCTTCGGCAAAAAAAGATACGTTATGATCCCCTTGCTCGTAAGTAACATACGGATATTTTTCTAAATCCTTTAACGTGATTAAAGACCGATTGAAAAGTGGATGATTATTGCGTACAAACACGTGTGGAAACGCTTCTAAAAATGGGGTAAATAACAAATCCCTTTTATTTAGATATCGCTTCATAATGCCGATATCATTAGCCTTGATTGCAATTATACCGATGTCACAATATGAAGTTTCAACCTGATGTATAACATCATAAGTTTTCATTTCGGTTAATGAAAACTCGAAAAAGTCTTCTTTCGTTTCATCAACTAATTTTCCAAAAATATCCGCAACAAAATCGTAATGTTGTGTAGCGACATATAAACGCTTGTTTAATTTCTTATGGGTATATCTATTAACGATAAAATCATTTTGTTCTGCTATGCATCTGACATATCTTACAAATTCAGCGCCTTCTTCGGTCAAATAAACGCCATTACCTGAACGCTCAAAAATCTTTATATCAAACTCTTCTTCTAACTGTCTTACGCTAACTGAGAGACTTGACTGTGCGATAAACAATTGTTTTGCCGCCTCGTTAAAAGAACCACATTCTGCAATTTTAAGAACGTATTTACACTGTGTTATAGTCATATTCTTGCCCTTTCGCAACACTAATTCTTTAAAATGATTTTCGTAAACTTCCAATGATATTTTGCCGCCAGAAGCCTTATAATTACTATTATAGGTGTTGCAACAATAATTGCAATAATTTTATTACCATTTATTCTAATCAGGTAATATATAGTGCTTCCAATAATAGATGCCAACGCATATATGTTTCTTTAAAATGTATTGTGCGCTGTCTACAAAATATCGCGTATTATGCCACCGCCAATTCCTGTAAGGAATCCCATAGAAATTGAAAACACTGCATATCTAAAAAGCCCGACTTATATGCCATTTCGGTACCAATTGCCGAAAATGTTGCAAGACCCACCGCATCAAAAAAAGTTGTTTATGCTTTCTATGTGTTTTTCAAAAGATTCAAACTTGTTAGCATAGAAATAAGATACAATAAAAACAACAATAGAGGTTATTGTAGCAATTACTAAAAGAATAATGTTTGAAAATATGTTTGCTGGAGTTTTGCCCAAGAACAAATCTCTCATTATCCCTCCACCAACATAATCTTTTTAATATGGATTAAAGGCCCATTTCCTCTTTCACTTCTTTAAAGCATTTTACAATATAGTTTATATCATCTTCACTTAAAGCCGCAGACATCTGGGTTCTTATTCTTGCCTTGCCGCGAGGAACAACAGGATATGAAAATGCAACCACATAAACACCTTTATCCATCATACGTTTAGCCATTTCTACAGCTTTATGTTCATCATAAAGCATAACCGGAATAATCGGTGTACCACCATCAATAACATCTAAGCCAATTTCTTTGATTTTCTGAGCAAATAGCTTTGTATTATTAAACAATTTTTCTCTAATAGATGTATCACTTTCCAACATTTCCAGAACCTTTAACGAACCCGCCGCAACTGCAGGCGCTAATGTGTTGGAGAAAAGGTATGGACGAGAACGTTGACGTAATAAGTCAATAATTTCTTGTCTACCAGATGTAAAGCCGCCCGATGCACCACCAAGAGCCTTACCAAAGGTTCCGGTAATAATGTCTACTCTGCCACTAACATCACAGTGTTCGGGTGTACCTCTACCGGTGTCGCCCATAAAGCCAACAGCGTGGCTGTCGTCTACCATAACAAGTGCATCATACTCGTCAGCAAGGTCGCAAATGCTTTTAAGATCAGCAACGATACCGTCCATTGAAAAGACACCATCTGTTGCAATAAGCTTTATGCGGCAGTCCTTTGCTTCTTCGAGCTTCGCACGAAGATCATCCATATTATTATTCTTATAACGGAATCTTTTCGCTTTGCAAAGACGAACGCCGTCAATAATACTTGCATGGTTGAGTTCATCACTTATAACTGCATCTTCTTCGGTGAGAAGTGTTTCAAAAAGACCACCATTAGCATCAAAGCAAGAAGAATAAAGAATAGTATCTTCCGTGCCCAAAAAAGCGCTTAATTTATTTTCTAAATTCTTATGTAATTCTTGTGTTCCGCATATAAATCTTACGGATGAAAGACCATAGCCATAGCTGTCATAACTTTCTTTTGCAGCGTTAATAATGTCGGGATTATTACCAAGACCCAAATAATTATTAGCGCACATATTAATAACTTGTTTACCATCCGAGAGCTTTACCTTTGCACCCTGTGGGGTTGTAATAATTTTTTCGCTTTTAGTAAGACCTTCTTTTTCTATTGTCTCACATGTTTCTTTAAAATATTTAAGTGCAGTTTTCATATCTGTTCTCCTTAATCTAATTTTGTCCAGTCAAGAATAACCTTGCCACATTTACCACTGTTCATTGCTTCAAAGCCTTTTTCATATTCGGTTATATCTAATCTGTGTGTAATTATCTTTGAAATATCAAGTCCACCCTGAAGCATAGCTGACATTTTATACCAGGTTTCATGCATTTGTCTGCCGTAGATACCCTTGATAATAAGACCATTGAATATAATCTTTGACCAATCGATTTTAGTATCGCTTTTCAAAAGACCCAGCAGAGCAATTCTACCACCATGAATCATACAATCAATCATTGTATTAAAGGCAATTTCGCTACCTGACATCTCAAGACCTACGTCAAAGCCTTCTTTAATACCGATTTCGCTCATAAATAATTTTAAATCAGTTTTTGCAGTATTTACTGTATATTTGATACCAATTTTTTTTGCAAGTTCTAATCTCTCATCATTAATATCTGTAATAACAACATGGCGCGCACCTACAAATTTGCAAACAGCGGCTGCCATAATTCCTATGGGGCCTGCGCCTGTAATCAGAACATCTTCACCGGCGAGGTCAAAAGAAAGTGCGGTGTGTACTGCGTTACCAAACGGATCAAATATAGAGTACATCTCTTCAGGAATATCTTTTTCACATCTACGCACATTTTCTTGCGGTATAACCAAGTACTGAGCAAATGCACCGTCGCGGTTTACACCTACACCTATGGTATCCTTGCATAAATGTCCGTTACCGGCAAGACAGTTACGACATTTGCCACAAACGATATGTCCTTCACCCGATACTATATCGCCTATACGCCAGTTTTTAACATTGGCACCAAGTTCGACAATTTCGCCAACATATTCGTGACCAATCACTCGTGGTGTCTCAATTGTTTTTTGAGACCATTCATCCCAATTGTAGATGTGTAAATCTGTTCCGCATATAGCTGTTTTATGTATTTTAATTTTTACATCAGTATCAGATACCTGTGGTTCCGGGACATTCTCAAACCATAGACCTTTTTGCGGATACTTTTTAACAAGTGCTTTCATAATACCATACCCCTTTTGAATATTATTTCAATAACATTTTATCATTTCAATATAAAAAAAGGTAATATTAAAAAACTATCAATATCGTTCAAAAAAATATTTACATGAAATTAGTTGCAAAAAAGGCTTGACTGATTGGTCAAGCCTTTTGTGTTAGAATAAGGTTGTTATCCAATAAATAACCCCGTAAACAACACTCGCGACTGTGCCGTAAAGGATTACTGGTCCTGCTATTGTGAACATTTTAGCGCCTACCCCCAATACAAACCCCTCGCTTTTAAATTCAACAGCGGGAGAAACAACAGCATTTGAAAAACCTGTTATGGGCACTAATGTCCCAGCACCTGCATATTTTGCAATTTTTTCGAATATACCAAGACCTGTTAAAATTGCAGCAATTGTAATTAGGGTTACAGGCACAAGCATTTTAACAATATCGGGCTTTAAATTGCAGTATTCTGTATATACATACGAAAGCGTTTCCCCTATTGCACAAATAAAACCACCAATAAAAAATGCTATAGTACAGTCTTTAAGTTTTGGTGACGGGGGTGATGCCTTTTTTGTCATTTTATCATAAGTTTTTTTATCGGGTTGCATAATAAAACACCTCTTTAGTGCTATTTTTTGCACTTTAGAGGTGTTTATTCATTAAGGATAAATTATACGCTTATTTTCTATAAGCTCGGTCTTGTATTTTTTAATATAAAACTTTGCCATATTTAAGTTTTGTTCGGAAAAGTTTCCACATTCCTCAGGCTTTGCGCCAGGTATTTCACCCTCAAACTCAATTATAAAATCACACAAAGCAATAACCTTTTGATAAATATCATTTGAAGTTAAATCGCCAAACATAACAAGGTAACAACCTGTTCTGCAGCCCATTGGACCAAAGTATACAACCTGTTCCTTAAAATCGCTGTTGCGAAGATATGTTGCAGCAAGGTGTTCGATTGTGTGAAGTGCGGGAACGTCAATAACAGGCTCGCGATTAGGTGCGGTTATTCTTAAATCAAAGGTTGTAACAGTTACACCGTTACAACTGTCTTTACGGGAAACGTAAAGCCCGGGCAAAAGCTTTAAATGGTCAATTGTAAAACTTGTAATTTTTTCCATATTACACCTTTACATTTCAATTATTTCAATGCTTTCAATTGTAACGTCAAACATTGGTTTGTCGTTCATACCAACCTTGCAGTTAGCAATTTTGTCAACAACGTCCATTCCTTCATAAACCTGACCGAAAACAGTGTGGCGAAAGTCAAGCCAAGGTGTACCGCCCATTTCGGCATATGATTTAGCACATTCGGGTGGGAAAGCGTCAGGTAAATCTTCCATTTGCTCTAGCATATTTTGTGGGCAGGTATCAGCTTGAACAATAAAGAACTGACTACCGTTAGTATTAGGACCTGCATTAGCCATTGACAAAGCACCGCGAAGGTTGTGTAGTTCGGGTGTGAATTCATCTTTGAATTTTGTGCCCCAAATAGATTCACCGCCCATACCGTTACCCATTGGGTCGCCGCCTTGAATCATAAAATCCTTAATAACTCGGTGGAAAATAAGACCATTGTAATAACCGTTTTTAGCGTGTGTTGTAAAGTTTTCAAAGGTTTTGGGTGTTTCATTTTTGAAAAGCTTAATTTTAATATCACCCATTGTGGTGTGCATAATTGCAACTGTGTCGCCCTTAGCGGGTTTTTCTAACTGTAAATACGGCATAAAAGCCCTCCTAAACTGAAATTTATACTTGTATTTTACCACTATATATTGTATAATACAAGTAAATTATGGATAATTTTTAAAATAAGGGGTAATATCTTATGAAATGTCCGTTTTGCAACTACGAAGAAAGCAAAGTAATCGACTCACGCCCTACCGACGAAGGTCAGCGAATTCGTCGCAGACGTGAATGTCTTCAATGCACCAAGCGCTTCACAACCTACGAAATAATTGAAAGCCTCCCTATTATTGTTATTAAGAAGGACAAGTCACGTGAATCCTTTAATCGTGATAAGCTTATGACAGGTCTTTTGCGTGCTTGTGAAAAGCGTCCAGTATCCATTGACCAGCTTGATAATATGATTGATGAAATCGAAACCATTATCCAAAATTCGCTTGACCGGGAGGTTAGCAGTGAAAAAATTGGTGAGCTTGTAATGGATAAGCTTAAGGGCATTGACGAGGTTGCTTACGTTCGTTTTGCTTCGGTTTACCGTCAGTTTAAGGATATTAACACCTTTATGAACGAGCTTAACAAGCTTTTAGGAAAAGATTAATAACTACAAAGGGTATTTTTGTAAGTACCCTTTGTTTTTGAGTTTACAGGAGTTTTTATATGACAGATTATAACGCACTTGCCGAGCTTCTATTACCGAATATCGACAAAACACCCGAATACTTCGAAAACCTTTACCCCGCCCGTAATTTACCCGAAGGCGCTAGGGTTGTTCGTGTTGCTCCAAGCCCTACAGGCTATTTGCATTTAGGCACACTCTTTGCGGCGCTTGTTAACCGCATTACAGCAACATCATCTGGCGGTGTATTCTTCACCCGTATTGAAGACACCGACAAGAAACGCGAAATTGAGGGCGGTATTGAAAATATTATTGACGGTCTTAACCGTTTTGGTATCACTATTGATGAAGGCTTTTTCAGTGGTACAAGCGAACGCGGTGATTACGGCCCTTACCAACAAAGCCACCGTGCTGATATCTATCAAACCTATGTTAAGGATTTAATTAAAAAAGGCTATGCTTACCCTTGTTTTTGCACCGCTGAGGAATTAGAGGCAGTTCGTGAAATACAGGAAGCGCAAAAAATTCGCACAGGTTACCACGGCGAATGGGCAAAGCACCGTGATATTACTTTTGAAGAGGCTAAAGCCCTTATAGACGAAGGAAAACCCTTTGTAATTCGCCTTAAATCCCCTGGCAATGAAGAAAACAAGGTTGTTTTTGAAGACGGTATTAAGGGTAAAATCGAAATGCCCGAAAATGACGAGGACTTTGTTCTTTTAAAATCTGACGGTATCCCCACCTACCACTTTGCACACGCTGTGGACGACCATTTAATGCACACCACGCATGTTATGCGTGGCGACGAATGGATTTCTTCAGTACCGAAGCACATTCAGCTTTTCAAACTTTTAGGCTTTAAGGTGCCGAAATTTGCACACATTTCCCCTATTATGAAATTGGATAACGGTGCAAAGCGTAAAATTTCAAAGCGTAAGGATCCTGAGGCTGCAGTTCACTTCTTTGCCGAACAAGGCTTCCCGAGCGAAAATGTTATCGAATATTTAATGACAATTGCCGCTTCTGATTTTGAAGATTGGCGCCGCTGCAACCCGACTGCATCTTATAAGGACTTTAAGTTTAACTTAAAGAAAATGAGTGTTTCGGGTGCTTTATTTGATGAAGTTAAATTATTAGATGTTTCTAAAAACCGCATTTGTCTTTTAACAAGCGAACAGGTTTACGATTATGTTACCGCTTGGGCACAGGAATTTGATAAGGAATTTTATGAAATTTTAGTTAAAAACCCCGACTATACAAAGGCTGTTTTTGCAATTGACCGCGATGTACCCAAACCCCGTAAGGATATTGCAAAGTGGAACGAAGTTAAGGAATATTTCTCGTATATGTTTAATGAGCTTTACGTTCCCCGCTTTGAAGTGCCCGAAAATATCGCAAAAGAAGATGCTGTTGCATTTTTAGAAAGCTATAAAGCGGTTTATAACGCTGCTGACGACAAGCAAGAATGGTTTAATAAGATTAAAACAATTGCACCCACACTTGGTTTTGCGGCTGAAACCAAAGAATATAAGCAAAACCCCGAAGCCTTTAAGGGTAGCGCAGGTGATTTATCAACCGTTCTTCGTCTAGCAATTACAGGCCGCCGCAACACCCCCGACCTTTGCAGTATTATGCAGGTTTTAGGTCAGGATGAGGTTATTAAAAGAGTTGACAATATTATAAATCAATAAATTATGTTAATTACTAAAGAACTACTTAAAAACAAATTATTTTCAGAAAATACAAAATCATATTTTTTAGCACTGATAGTCAATATACTTCTGTTTTTTATGATGTGGCTAAAATTTGAAAACTTAATTTTAGCGATTATTGTTACTTCAATAACATTGTCAATTTGCACAGCATACTTTATTTTATCGCATAAAGCAGAAAAGAAATTTAATTTTTCAAATTTGTATCTTGTAGAAGATGTTTTTATAAATTTAACAGTCAAAAAGATACCGCATGTCACGCGTACCAAACGTATGCATTTCCATAGATATTATACAATTAAATTTTCAAAAAACGGCATTCACAAATTTCAAAGCTTTGGAAAATTAGAACCCAACGATGATGACCCCAATTATATTACCGCCACCTATGCAAAACCCGGCGATAAATACTATATTGCTATATTGGAAAGTAAAGGCAGTAGAAGAATACTGGATTGCTATAATCAAAAATATTTTAAATTAAAAAATTCTGATTTTGAATTTATTGACGGCAAATATGTTTGTAAACAATAATTTAATAAAATGGTTTAAGGTGAAAACTATGGAAGAAAATATTTTAAACACTGCGGAAGTTAAACCTTCCAATTTTATACACGATTTTATTGATGAAGATTTATCCGAGGGCGTTTACGAAAAGGTGCAAACCCGTTTTCCGCCCGAGCCTAACGGTTATCTTCACATCGGTCACGCAAAGGCAATTTGTATTGACTTTGCAACCGCCGAAAAATACGGTGGTAAGTGCAATTTGCGACTTGATGACACCAACCCCACTAAAGAAGACGTTGAATATGTTGATGCTATTAAAGAAGACATTAAATGGCTTGGCTTTAATTGGGATAATGTATACTTCGCAAGTGATTATTTTGACTTTATCTATGAATGTGCATTAAAACTTATTGATAAAGGTCTTGCATATATTGATGAATCCACCCCTGAACAAATTAAAGAAATGCGCGGTACTCTAACCGAAGCAGGTGTTAATTCACCCTATCGCGACCGCCCTATAGAAGAAACCAAGGATTTATTCGCAAGAATGACTGCAGGTGAATTCGAAAACGGCGCAATGGTACTTCGCGCAAAAATTGATATGTCATCATCTAACCTTAATATGCGCGACCCAATTATTTATCGTATTATGAAGGCAACCCACCACCGCACAGGCGATAAGTGGTGCGTATATCCTATGTATGACTTTGCACACCCCTTAAGCGATGCTAAAGAAGGTGTTACACACTCGCTTTGCTCTCTTGAATTTGAAAACCACAGACCGCTTTACAACTGGTTCTTACAGGTTTTGGAAATTCCTACCCCACCCCGTCAGATCGAATTTGCGCGTATGAATGTTAACTACACCCTAACAAGTAAGCGTAAGTGCTTAAAGCTTGTAAATGACGGTCTTGTTAGCGGTTGGGATGATCCTAGAATGGCTACCATTTGCGGTATGAGAAGACGTGGCTATCCCGCTGAAGCTGTTCGCACCTTTGTTGATAAAATTGGTGTTTCAAAAGCCTACAGCGTTATTGACTATGCTTTGCTTGAATCCTGTGTTCGTGATTATTTGAACGAAAATGCGGACCGTTCAATGGCTGTGCTTCGTCCTTTAAAGATTGTTATTGACAACTACCCCGAAGATAAAATTGACACAATCGAGGTTGATATTAACCCCAACAAGCCCGAGCTTGGCAAAACCACCGTTGAATTTTCCAAGGAAATATATATCGAATCCGACGACTTTATGTTAGACCCACCCGGTAAATATTTCCGCCTTTGCCCCGCAAAAGAGGTTCGTTTAAAGAGCGCATATTATATTAAATATGCATCACACGAAACCGACGAAAATGGTAATATTACTGTTGTTCATTGTACCTATGACCCCGAAAGCTTCGGTGGTGAAACCCCTGACGGCAGAAAGGTTAAGGGCACGCTCCATTGGGTTAGCGCACATTCAGCGGTTGACTGTGAAGTACGTCTTTATGAACGTCTTTTCAATGTACCTAACCCCAGCGATGAAGAAGGTGTATCCTCCTTTGCCGACAACCTAAATCCTGAATCTTTAACCGTTCTTAGCGGCTGTAAGATAGACAAATCCTATGCTGACGTTAAGGTTGGCGATACCTTCCAATTTATGCGTCAGGGTTATTTCTGCGTTGATAGCGATTCTACCACTGATAACCTTATATTCAACCGCACAGTTGCCCTTAAGGATTCTTTTGTTAAGAAGGCATAATTTATGACAGTACAAAATATTTTTGACTTTTTAAATAGCCGTTTTCCTGTTGATACCGCTTGTGGTTTCGATAACGTTGGTACTTTAGTTGGTGACCGTAATAAAACCGTTACAAAAGCGATTGTTGCGCTTGATTGTACAATGCTTGTAATTAATGAGGCGGTAAAAAACGGATGTGAGCTTATTATCACCCATCATCCCGTTATTTTTAACGGTATTAAATCGGTGCTTGACGATACCTTGGTTTATGAAATTATTAAAAACGGTTTGTCAGTAATTTCAATGCATACCAACCTTGACCAAGGTGTTGGCGGGGTAAATGACACGCTTTGTGACGTTATCGGTCTTAAAAATATTGAAGTTATTGAAGCCCCTGATAAATACTTGCTTAAAAAAGGTGAAATTGCTCCCCTTTCGGCCGATGATTTTGCGAAGCACTTGAAAAAAGTTCTTAATTATCCCGTTAAATACGTAGGTGTTGGCGAAATTAAAAACGTACTTGTTTGCAGTGGCTCAGGCGCACAATATCATACCCTTTGCAAATCAAACGGTTGTGATGCATTGGTTACTGCTGATGTCCGCCACAACAATTTTCTTGATGCCGCACAAAACGGTGTAGCACTTTATGAATGCGGTCATTTTAACACCGAAGTTGTTGTTATCAAACCGCTTTGTGAAATGCTTCAAAACAAATTTAATAATATTGAATTTATCGCAAACTGCGATTCTCAAATAAAAACCGCCTAAATGGCGGTTTTTATATTTTTATGGGCATAATAAAAGCGGTGATTAAATGATAACAGTAATTTTAAGAACAGCAATTTTATATATTTTCGTTACCATTGCGATTCGAATTATGGGTAAAAAGCAAATCGGTGATATGCAACCTAACGAGCTAGTTGTAACACTTTTGCTTTCTGAAATTGCCGCAATACCCTTGCAGGACACTTCACAACCGATTATTAATGGTATTATTGCAATTTTTGTGTTGGTTGTTCTTGAGATTATTATTTCGGTATTAGCACTAAAAAGTGGTTGGGTGCGACGCCTTATGAACGGACAGTCGGTTGTAATAATTAAAAACGGCGTAATTGACCAGCATGCTATGAAAAAAGTAAGAATGACTGTGCTTGATTTAATTGAGCTTTTAAGAATTCAAAATGTATTTGATGTTTCAACGGTTGCATTTGCCGTACTTGAAGTCAACGGTGAGTTAAGCGTACTTTTGAAAAGTCAGCATCAACCCGCAACAGTTAAGGACATTAACAGTCCTACAAATGAGCCTGCTTTACTACAATTACCTGTTATCACTGACGGTAAAATCGTACACGATAGCCTGCAGGCGCTTGAAATAACAGCTAAACAGGTTGAAACAATTTTGAAAAATAACAATACTCGACTTAATCAGGTGTTTTTGCTAACACTTGACCGTAAACAAAATATGACACTAATTAAAATGAGGTAATTTATGAAAAGACTTATACCCGCTGTAATTATCACGGTTATAATTATTGGTGCCTTTTTGGGCAGTTATTTGTATATAAATAATGTATGCGACACCGCTTATGAAGGGGTTGAAAGTTGTCTAAAGGAATATGAAGAACACGGCACAGCAAAAGCCGATGCGACGTGGCTAAAAAATTATTGGAGTGATAAAGAAAAAATACTCTCATTTTTTGTTAATCACGCAATTATAGATGAAATAGAGCTAGCAGTATCAAATATTGAACTTCATTCAAAATTCAAGAATAATTATATGTTTTACGAAGCCTGCGATACAGTAAAAATCCTTTTACATCAGATTATTGAGGATACAAAACCGACAACCCACTCAATTTTTTAAGGAAAATGCATATTATGCAACAAATTATGCATATAAAAGCCAAAATTCATAAAAAATCTTCAAAACACAAATATATTTATGCGAATTGCTGTTGACTTTACTGTTTTAAAGTGATATACTTGCAACATACTTAAAATATATGTTGCTTCGGCAACTGTAAAGGAGATTTTTTAAAATGAAAAAAATTATAGCAATTGCCCTTATGGCGCTAATGCTCATCGGCTGCTTTGCTGGCTGCACAGCTGAAAGCACAAAGGTTAAGGTTATTGACCTTCCCTTAAGTTCAGAAGAATATGCATTTGCCGTTGCACAAAACGATACCGAATTCCTCGGCAAAGTTAACGCTTTCCTTAAAAAGATTAAGGACGACGGTACATTCGATAAGATTTGCAACAACTACTTCGGCGATGGCGAACCCCTCTCTATTGAATCAGCTAAGCTAGACGAAACAAAGGAACAGCTTGTTGTTGCTACAAGCACTGGTTTCGAACCCTTTGAAATGGTAGATGCTAACGGCAAATATTCAGGCGTTGACCTTGAAATTGCTTACTACCTCGCAAAAGAATTAAATCTTGAACTTGTTATTCAGGATATGGACTTTGAAGCAGTTGTTAATTCTGTTCAGTCAGGTAAAAGCGATATTGCTATGGCAGGTCTTACAATTACTGAAAAGCGCCAAAAGGTTGTAACCTTTTCTGACAGCTATTACAACGCTTCTCAGGTTATAATTACAATGGAAGATGACACAACATTTGATGATTGCAAAACAGGTGAAGATGTTGCCGCAATTCTTGCAAAGCTTGACAAGTCAGCTGAAATCGGTTGCCAGACCGGTACCACCGGTGAGTTCTACATAAAGGGCGACGCGGATTTAGGCTTTGACGGTCTTACCGCTGAAGCTGCTCCCTACAAATATGTTGCTTTAGCTATTACAGCAATGCAACAGGGTCAGGTTAAATATGTTATCGCTGATAACGGTCCTGCAAAAGCAATCACCGAAAAGTTTAACGGTCAATAAAAATTATTTAGCTAATCAAAGGCCTCTGCGTAAACACGCAGAGGCTATTTGAGGTTTATATTAAGAAAGGTTATAGGAACATATTATGAATTTTGCTTCAAAATTTGATGTGTTTTGGGAGCTATTTATTGTTCAAGGCGGCTGGAAGCGTGTTTTAAGTGTCGGTTTAGTCAACACTTTACTCATCGCTGTCCTCGGCTTGTTAATCGGTATCGTTCTCGGCACACTTATAGGCGCCGTTAAGGTTATGCCTAAATATAAGCTTTTACCCAAAATTCTTGATAAAATTTGCACCGTTTATGTTGGCTTTTTCCGCGGTACACCAATTGTTGTTCAACTGCTTATTGGTTACTATGTTTTGTGGCCGCTTTTGGGTATTACAATTTCACCACTTAATACAAGCATTATTATTTTCGGTTTAAACAGTGCGGCTTATGTATCCGAAATAATGCGTGGCGGTATTCTTTCAATTGACCCAGGTCAGATGGAAGCAGGCCGTGCATTAGGTTTAAGTTATTCCACCACAATGATTAAAATTGTTATTCCACAGGCAATTAAAAACATTTTACCAACACTTGGTAATGAATTTATTGCACTTATTAAGGACACATCGGTTGTAAGCTTCGTTGCCGCAACCGACCTTTATAAGACCTTTACCGAAATCGGTAACGTACGATACGAATATTTTATGCCTTATCTTGCGATGGCTTTAATGTATATGATTTTAGTATTCATTATTTCTTGCGGAGTTAAAGCAATGGAAAGGAGCCTGAGGAAAAGTGATAAAAATTAAAAATCTCTGCAAAAGCTTTGGTGATAATCAGGTTCTTAAAAATATCACCGAAACAATTAACCAAGGAGATAAGGTTGTTGTAATCGGTCCGTCAGGTAGCGGAAAAAGTACTTTTTTATGCTGTCTAAACTGTATGGAGGACCCAACATCAGGCTCTATTATTTTTGACGGCGAAGACCTTGCGGATTTAAAAGTAGATATTAACAAGCATCGTCAAAACATTGGTATGGTTTTCCAACAGTTTAATCTGTTCAACAATAAAACCGTTATGGAGAACATCACGCTTGCTCCCGTTCATTTAAAGAAATTGACTCCTGCAGAGGCAAAAGAACGAGCTATGGAACTTTTGGCAAGAGTTGGTTTAGAGGATAAGGCTGATGTATATCCCTCTACCCTCTCGGGCGGTCAAAAACAGCGTGTTGCTATTGTTAGAGCACTAGCAATGAACCCCAAGGTAATGCTTTTTGATGAACCGACATCTGCTTTGGATCCTGAAATGGTCGGCGAAGTTTTAGACGTTATGAAGCAGCTTGCCGATGAAGGCATGACAATGGTTGTTGTAACACATGAAATGGGCTTTGCACGTGAGGTTGGCAACCGTATTTTCTTTATGGATGAAGGTCAAATTACCGAGCAAGGCACACCTGAAGAAGTATTCGGTAATCCTAAATCTCCTCGTCTTCAAGACTTTTTAAGTAAAGTTATATAAAATAAAAAAGTTCTCATTCATTGAATGAGAACTTTTTTATTTTAGTATTTTACGAAGCTTTGGCTGAATGATATAATAATAAAATGAAGCCATTTTTGCAACAGTAATATCATATATAACAAAAACTATATTACCTACCACTAATACAATGTAAACCGTATATTTACCCAAATCGTTTGTATCAGTTAAAGTAACACCAAAAAGTTCGGCAATAAAGCTATAAACCAAAATTACAACCGCATTAAAGAAAATCATCTTAATAGGCCATTCAAAAATTGGCTTTTTAATGCGCTCTATAAATGCTTTAAGTATTGGATAATATCCGAATAGAAATACGTACATAAGCATTGCTTCGGGTTCGCAAAACAGTATTGTAAGTACTGCTGACGTAATATATGCCGAGATTGCCCATTTGGCACCAATTTCAAGCAACACGATCATTACGCAAAGCCCTGCAAATGCAGGTATTGTATAGGTTAAATAAGGGAAATATGCCCCTAACATCAAAACAACTGCCAAAGCCGCCATTAAAGCGCAAAGAGTTATTTTATTAGTACGTTTCATATTAGCAACACCTTATAAGGTCGCCGCCCATACATTCACAGCAACAGTCAGCACAAATTAGTGCCTGACACATTTCACAACCATCACAGTTACGACCGCTGTTATAGGTACGGTAAGGGTTATGGCTTGCCCTATTCGCCTGGCGCTGTGCATTATTTACTGCATTACGGTATTCGGGGTTACTTGGGTCCATACGTGATGCAGTTGCAAAGCTGGTATAGGCCTGGTCAAACCAACCGCGACGATATAAAACCGTACCGTTTAAAAAATACCATTCGGCATTACGATTTTGAACTGGTGTGCCGTCCAATAATTCAAGCGCTTCTTCAAGACGGTTTTGGTTAATAAGGGTGCGAATTTCAGGGAAATTTGTTTCAGAAGTATTTGTATAACCGTAATTTGTACCACCCTTTTTACCGCTTTTACGAGTAGCCATAATTGCATCATAAGCTTCGTTAATTTCCTGCATTTTTTCTTCGGCTAAATCAGCCAAAGGGTTATCACCGTAACTGTCGGGATGATATTTACGTGCCATACTACGATATGCAGCTTTAACCTCATCGTCGGTAGCATTACGGTTAATACCTAAAATTTGATAAGGATCTTTCATTTGTCTATCTCCTTTAATAATGTATCCTCAAGTCCCAAATATAATATGTTTCCAAGAATATTTTTATATTTTTTTATGTCTAAAAGCTCGAAAGCCTTACAGCTTTCATTAATGCAAAAATACAGTTGCCCTTTTATAAGCTCTTTAGGGTTCTCACGGCTTTTAAACGGGTTAAACGAATTGTGCTTTATATCATCATTTAAATCGCAATAAGCATCAATTAAATAGATATACCTCCCTATACAATAACCCAAGCGGTCAAGCACACGTCTTTGTGAATTATCATCTGATAAAAGAACAAATAAGCCTGAAAGCATTTTTGCAGTTGGGTCAGCCGCCATATCCAAATCACAGCTTGGGTTTGCTTCGGCTTGGTTTTGCGCTTCAATATAATCAGATACAAGTAAATCAATTTGCGGATATTTTCTTGCCGCTTTTTTATACGGTGCTTTAAAAAACGGTTTTACTAAAATAAAGCAAAGCTTTTTAAAGCCTTTTTCGTCCTGTATGTTATCAAGCACCTTATAATAATTAAGAATTACAGCCGCTGCGGCAGGAAGCTTAATATCTTCATCACTTTTGCAAAATATGCATTTTTTAAGCGGATTAAATACGCAGTGCTTCTTTTCAACAGCATCGCAACCGTCCTTAATCGACATATTTAAAAGCGCTAAAAAAGTAAAATCATAACTTAAAGTAAAACGCGAAAGAAGGCTGTATTCCCTGCCCATTACTTTACAAAGCGTACAGTAAACAACTTTATAAAGTTCATATTCTTTTACCTTAAGGTCGCCCTTTGCAATACGAATATATCCGAACAAGAAAACACCCTCTTTCTTTAATTATAGCCTTGTATTTTTAAAATTAGTGAATAATGTGTGAATTACAGTACGTTTTTAAGGAATTTGCCTGTATATGACTGCTCGCAAGCCGTAACCTCTTCGGGTGTGCCTGTGCAAACCACAGTACCACCCTTATTACCGCCTTCGGGACCTAAGTCAATAATATGGTCGGCTGTTTTAATAACGTCAAGATTGTGTTCAATAACTAAAACAGTATTGCCCGCATCAGCAAAACGCTGTAAAACCTCAATCAACTTATGCACGTCAGCTGTATGAAGACCTGTTGTCGGCTCATCAAGAATATAAATTGTCTTGCCTGTTGAACGCTTTGAAAGCTCGGTAGCAAGTTTGACGCGTTGGGCTTCACCGCCCGAAAGTGTTGTTGCGGGTTGACCGATTTTAACATAGCCAAGACCGACGTCGCAAAGAGTTTTTAATTTGCGGCTGATTTTAGGAATATTTTCGAAGAAATACATACCTTCTTCTATTGTCATTTCCAAAACATCGTAAATATTTTTACCTTTATATTTAATGTTAAGCGTTTCACGGTTAAAACGCGTACCACCGCATACCTCACAAGGTACGTAAATATCGGGTAAGAAGTGCATTTCAATCTTTAAAATGCCGTCACCTTGACAAGCTTCACAGCGACCTCCCTTAACATTAAAGGAAAACCTGCCAGCGTTATAACCGTGTATTTTAGCATCCTTAGTAGAAGCAAATAACTCACGAATATCGTTAAAAACACCCGTGTAGGTTGCAGGATTTGAACGTGGTGTACGACCAATTGGTGCTTGGTCGATGTTTATAACCTTGTCAAGTTCTTCTATACCGTCAAAAGATTTATAATCACCAGGTATTGTTTTAGCGCCGTTTAATTTGTTTGCTAAAACCTTATAGATTATATCATTAACAAGCGAAGATTTACCGCTGCCCGAAACACCTGTAACACAGGTGAATGTGCCAAGCGGTATTTTTACGTTTATATTTTTAAGGTTGTTTTCACTTGCACCCTTAACTGTTAAATATTTACCGTTACCTTTGCGTCGTTCTTTTGGTACTGGTACTTTTCTACGACCAAAAAGATAATCAGACGTAAGTGAATTTTCGCATTTTTCTAAATTTTCCAAATCACCCGAGAATACCACGTGCCCTCCGTGAATACCAGCACCCGGACCAATATCTAAAATATGGTCAGCAGCGCGCATTGTGTCCTCATCGTGTTCAACCACTATAACGGTATTACCAAGGTCACGCAGACGCTTAAGGGTATTAATTAGGCGTTCATTGTCGCGTTGATGAAGACCAATGCTTGGCTCGTCAAGTATATACAAAACACCCATAAGTGATGAGCCAATTTGTGTGGCTAATCGTATACGCTGACTTTCACCGCCCGATAAGGTACCTGCCGAACGCGAAAGGTTTAAATATTCAAGCCCAACGCTTTGTAAAAAGGTTAAGCGTTCTCTAATTTCTTTAATAATTGGCTTTGCAATCATACCGTCACGCTGACCAAAGCTTAATTCATTAATAAATTTAAGCTCGTCATCAATTGACATATCGCAAAAATCCATAATATTTATTCCGCCAACAGTAACCGCTAAAAATTCAGGCTTTAAACGGCGACCACCGCAAACCTCACAAGGAGATTCACTCATAAGGGCTTCAATTTCATTACGAGAATAATCGCTTGTAGTACTTTTGTAACGGCGTTCAAGATTATTGATTACACCTTCAAATTCGCCGTAGTAAGTACCACCGCCGAAGTCGGTATTTCTTACAAGTTTAACTTTTTCGCCCTTCGTACCGTAAAGTACAGCTTGCTGTGCGTTTTTAGGGATATCCTTCCAAGGTGTGTTAATATCAAAACTGAACTTATCGGCAACTGCACGATAATACATTTCGGCAATAGTCGATGCATCGGGATTAAACCAAGTGTTAACACCCCAACCTGAAGCCTTAATTGCACCTTCAAGTAAGGATTTTGTATCATCACTAATTAATAGCTTTGGGTTTACCTTCATAAACACACCAATACCCATACAATGCGGACAGGCACCCATTGGGTTATTGAACGAGAACATTGTGGGTGTTAATTCGGGAATACTTACGCCGTGCTCATCACAAGCGTAGGTTTGTGAAAACTTAAGCTCTTCCCCACCGATTACGTCAACCGCAACCAAACCGCCTGACAAATTAACGGCAGTTTCAATGCTGTCAGTCAAGCGTGACTGAATATCCTCTTTAATTACAAGACGGTCAACGATAATTTCAATAGTGTGTTTTTTGTTTTTTTCAAGCTTTATTTCTTCCGAAAGGTCATAGTTTATACCGTCAATACGAGCTCTTACGTAACCCTGCTTGCGTGCATGTTCAAGTTCTTTAACATGTTCGCCCTTGCGATTCATAATAACAGGAGATAAAACTTGAATTTTACTGCCCTCTTCAAGCTTCATAACCGTGTCAACAATTTGGTCGGTGGTTTGTTGACTTATTTCCTTACCGCAAACAGGACAATGTGGGACACCGACACGTGCGTATAAAAGACGCAAATAGTCATATATTTCGGTAACTGTACCAACGGTTGAACGCGGATTTTTGGAGGTGGTTTTTTGGTCGATGGAAATTGCAGGTGAAAGCCCTTCGATAACCTCAACATTTGGCTTTTCCATTTGCCCCAAAAACTGACGCGCATAAGAAGACAACGACTCAACGTATCTTCGCTGTCCCTCGGCATATATTGTATCAAAAGCAAGTGATGATTTACCGCTGCCCGAAAGCCCCGTAAAAACTATAAGCTTGTCACGGGGAATTTCAACGTCAATATTCTTTAAATTGTGCTCACTTGCGCCTTTAATAATAATTTTATCGGATGCCAATTTATTATTTTCCCTCTCTTAATTCGTTTATCTTATCGCGGAGCTTAGCCGCATATTCAAATTCTAATAGCTTGGCTGCTTGTTTCATTTCGTTCGTTAGGCGTTTAATTTCAGCATCGCGCTGCGCACGGTTAAGATTTTTAACAGGTAAATCCTTAACCTTTGTGCCGATTTCAAGCACGTCACGAACGTCTTTTATAATAGTTTTCGGTACAATGCCGTTTTTAAGGTTATATTCATTTTGAATTTCACGGCGGCGTTCGGTTTCACGAATAGCATTTTCCATTGAACGAGTTACCGAATCAGCATACATAATAACCTTGCCTTCGGCGTTACGCGCCGCACGACCAATTGTCTGAACAAGCGAGGTTTCGCTTCTTAAAAAGCCCTCCTTATCGGCATCTAAAATTGCTACAAGTGATACCTCAGGGATGTCCAACCCTTCACGTAATAGATTAATACCAACCAAAACATCAAATTCACCCAAACGAAGACCACGAATAATTTCCATACGTTCAATAGTATCAACGTCATGGTGCATATAACGAACTTTAATCCCCGCTTGATTTAAAAATTCGGTAAGGTTTTCCGCCATTTTTTTAGTAAGTGTTGTAACAAGCACACGTTGTTTTTTAGCTATTCTATCATTAATTTCACCAATAAGGTCATCAATTTGTCCTTCAGTGGGTCTTACCGAAATTTCGGGGTCCAAAAGTCCTGTCGGGCGGATAACCTGTTCAACTATTTGGGTGGCTTTATCCTTTTCAAAATCCCCCGGTGTTGCCGATACAAACACTGCTTGGTTAATATGACTGTAAAATTCATCAAAATTTAACGGGCGATTATCAAAAGCAGACGGCAAACGGAAGCCGTATTCAACAAGATTTTCCTTTCTAGCTCTATCACCGCCGTACATACCGCGTACCTGTGGTAAGGTAACGTGTGATTCATCAACAAAAAGTACAAAATCGTCGGGAAAATAGTCAATAAGAGTTGAGGGTACACTTCCCTTTGGTCTTCTAGCCATAACACGTGAATAGTTTTCAACACCCTTGCAGGTACCGATTTCTCTAAGCATTTCAACGTCATATTCGGTGCGTTGTCGTATGCGTTGCGCCTCAATTAAGCGCTCATTATCAATAAAGAACTTAACTCGTTCTTCCATTTCGTCCAAAATTTCTTTTAAAGCATCCTGCATTTTATCGTGTGGAACAATATAGTGCGAGGCAGGATAAATTGCAACGTGTGATAAAACGGCTTTAATTTCGCCTGTTAGTGTATTTATTTCGCAAATACGGTCGATTTCATCGCCAAAAAATTCAACACGAATAGCGTTTTCCATCGAATACGCGGGGAAAATCTCTACCGTATCACCGCGCACACGGAATTTGTTACGCACAAAGTTAATGTCGTTTCGTTCGTACTGCAAATCAACAAGCTTTCTAATAAGCTCGTCCCTGCCCTTTTCCATTCCTTGACGTAAGGATATAACCATACTACGATAATCAATAGGGTTACCAAGCGAATAAATGCAAGAAACGGACGCAACGATAATAACGTCACGCCTTTCGGATAGCGCACAGGTGGCGCTGTGTCGTAGTTTGTCAATTTCGTCATTAATTGCGCTGTCTTTTTCAATATAAGTGTCACTACCCGGTATATACGCTTCGGGCTGGTAATAATCGTAATAGGAAACAAAATACTCCACCGCATTGTCAGGGAAAAACTCTTTAAATTCTGAACACAGCTGTGCAGCGAGAGTTTTATTATGAGCGAGAACAAGTGTCGGACGGTTAACCTTTTCAATAATATTTGCCATTGTAAAGGTCTTACCCGAACCGGTAACACCAAGTAATACTTGTTCTTTGTCGCCGCGGTTTAGACCCTCAACAAGCTTTTCTATCGCTTCAGGCTGGTCGCCGGTGGGTTTATATTCACTTTTTAAAACAAACTTGTCCATACACTCACCTCACTTTTAATTATTATTTTATTATATCACATAATTATAAATATGTAAACATATGTTTGTTTGTATTTATTTCAAAAATATGCACAAAAACAATTTTAAAAATATGAAATGTTAAATTTTTGACGATTTTCTCTTGAAATTGAAAATTTTTGTGATATAATAAACGTTAACAATAATTTTAATAACATAAATTACATATTTTTACTGTTTTATACTAAAGAAGGAGATTAATATGGAAAAATTAATTGTAATTTTAACATTCACCGGTGCTTTGCTTGCGTTATTGTTTGCGTTTATCATGTCGCGCAAAGTACTAAAATTTTCCGAAGGCACTGACCTTATGAAGAAAATTTCGCAGTCCATCCGCAAGGGTGCCGACGCTTATTTAAAACGCCAATACAAAATTGTTATAATTTTCTTTGGCGTTATGTTTGTTGTGCTATCGGTTATGGCAATATTTAAGCTTTTAACCCCTTACGTTCCCTTTGCTTTTGTAACAGGCGGTTTCTTCTCTGCCCTTTCAGGCTTTATAGGTATGAAGATTGCTACCCTTGCAAATGCTCGTACTGCTAATGCTTGCCGCGAAGGATTAAATAAAGGTCTTCGCATTGCTTTTTCAGCCGGTAGTGTTATGGGCTTTACAGTTGTAGGTCTTGGTTTATTTGACATTTCGGTTTGGTTTTTCCTTTTAAAATTTGTGTTTGGACTTCAACCTGCTGAAATTACAAGCGCGATGCTTACCTTTGGTATGGGTGCTTCTTCAATGGCATTATTTGCACGTGTTGGTGGCGGTATTTTTACAAAGGCTGCTGACGTAGGCGCTGACCTTGTTGGTAAGGTTGAAGCAGGTATTCCCGAAGACGACCCCCGCAACCCCGCAGTTATTGCCGACAACGTTGGTGATAACGTAGGTGACGTTGCAGGTATGGGCGCCGACCTTTATGAATCATACGTTGGTTCAATTATTTCGGCTTCGGCATTAGGTGTTGCCGCTTTCCATTCAATTGAAGCAATGGCACTTCCTATGCTTCTTGCCGCAATCGGTGTTGTATGCTCAATTATTGGTACTTTCTTTGTAAGAACTAAAGAAGACGCTACACAGAAACAATTGCTTTCTGCTCTTTCACGCGGTACAAACTTCTCGGCAATTACTATTGGTATTCTTTCGCTTCCCTTAATTTATTTTGTTTTAGGTGCAAACAATTGGAAAATTTACTTTGCAATTTTAGCAGGTCTTATTGCAGGTGTGCTTATAGGTAAAGCAACCGAATATTACACCTCTGATGGCTTTAAGCCTACACAAAATCTTGCCGCAACCAGCGAAACTGGTACTGCTACAATTATTATTGGCGGTCTTTCGGTTGGTATGCTTTCAACCCTATTGCCTATCGTTATTATTTCAATTTGCGTTTTAGTAGCTTTCTTTGTTTCTAACGGTGCAAATAATGCTGCACAGGGTCTTTACGGTATCGGCTTATCGGCAGTTGGTATGCTTTCTACCCTTGGTATTACCCTTGCGACTGATGCTTATGGTCCTGTTGCTGATAATGCAGGCGGTATTGCGCAAATGGCAGGGCTAGAAGAAGATGTTCGTAACCGTACCGACGCGCTTGATTCTCTCGGTAACACCACCGCCGCAACAGGTAAAGGCTTTGCTATCGGTTCGGCTGCACTTACTGCCCTTGCACTAATGGCATCTTATATTGATAAGATTAACACAATAGAAGGCGGTGCTGCAAAGATTGCCAACCTAAGCATTACAAACCCCACCGTTTTAACAGGCTTATTCATTGGTGCTTGTCTCCCCTTAGTATTCGCCGCAATTACAATGAATTCGGTTGGACGTGCAGCACAAAGCGTTGTAAAAGAGGTTCGCCGTCAGTTTAAGGAAATTGCAGGTCTTATGGATGGTAAAACCGACCCCGACTATGCAAGCTGTGTTGACCTCTGCACAAAAGCAAGTCTTCGTGAAATGATTTTACCCACCATTGTTGCTGTCGTTGTTCCTGTCATAGTAGGCCTTACACTTGGACCAACAGGTGTTGTTGGTATGCTTGCGGGCGCTACTGTATCGGGCTTCTTGATGGCTGTATTTATGTCAAACTCTGGCGGTGCATGGGATAACGCTAAAAAGTACATTGAAAGCGGTGTGTATGGCGGTAAAGGATCAGAAAACCACAAGGCTGCGGTTGTTGGCGACACGGTTGGTGACCCCTTTAAAGACACATCAGGTCCTGCAATTAATATATTAATCAAGTTACTTTCAATGGTTTCTATCGTATTCGCAGCCCTTGTTGTAAGTTTTTCTATTTTATAATATTTCAAAAAAATTCACGCCTAGTCAACCGACTAAGCGTGAATTTTTTATTGATAATATTCATCAAGTGTTTTAAATACGTAACCTTGCTGATGTGCTATGTCTATCATATCAGCAAGACCGTCAGCATTGGCTTGTGAAACCGCGTGGAGCAAAATTACCGCACCGCTATGATAACGCGACGTAACAGTATTTACAGCGCTTTCTTTAGTGGGTTGCTTTGAAGTATCCCAGTCTGCATAAGCTGACGACCAAAATATTGACTTATAACCCATTGAAGAAACAAGCTCTAACGCACATTCGCTGTGCTCACCCGACGGAAAACGGAAATATTGTGAGGAATAATTAAAGTTGGTTTTTAGATAATCTTCAAGCTGCCAAATTTCCTTTGCCATTTTTTCGCGTGAAATAGTTGGAAAGCTTTTGTGACCCCAACTATGATTACCAACGATATGCCCTTCATCTATCATTCTTTTTACAAGTGTGTGGTTTTTCTTAACGTAGTCACCCGTTAAAAAGAATGCAGCTTTAACCTGTTTTTCTTTTAATGTATCTAAAATATTGGCGGTAAGGTTTTTATATTCATACCCGCAGTCAAAGGTTAAATACATACGCTTATCTGTCGATTTTGTATCGAGTGCTAAGGCTTCAATGTTTTGCATACTGTCAAAACGCTTTTGGTTATTAACCGACATACTGTGAGGTTGACCGTTTTTAGCAACACCAAAACCAAACCCTGATTTTGTTGTGCTTAAACCACGTGAATTAAGCGCGTCGTAAATTTCATAAGGACCAACCGTAACGTTTGTAAGCTGTGGCTTAACAGTTGATGTAACCGATGAAGTATTAACAGGCGTCGAGCTTTCGGGTTTGCTTTCGGGCAAAATTGCAGGTTCTGAACTTTGCAGGTCTGAAGACGTGTCACTAACAGTGGGTTTGGTGCCAGTATTATCGCTTGATAAGCTATTATTGTCAGACGGTGTTTTATCAGTACCACAACCGACAAATACCATGCATAAACAAACCAAAACAGTTAAAATTGATATAAGCTTTTTTGCCATTTGCTTTTAACTTCCTTTATATAGATAAAATTATTAATTCGCAGGTGCATCATCACTGACAGTTACAAATTCAGTAGCAACATTTTCATCCATTACAACTTCTTTAACGGGTAAAGGTTGTTTTTTAATAAGCGTATATAAATAACAGGTTCTTATCAAATCACCAACAAGCACAAATTCGATAACCGAAACAACTATAGCCGCAGTATTATTGGCTTTTTTATCCTCTTTATAAATATCAAGTAAATCACGCAAATAAACGTATTCAATAACCGTACAAGCCGCTGCAGGAACAAATCCCAAAACGAATGACAAGGAACCCACAACCGGTAAAATAGTGCTAACAATAGCAACAACGGTTGAAATTATTGCGCCGCCGAAATATTTAATTAAAATGTGCGCTAAAAATGACATTTTACGGTTTTCAATCTTAATTTTACTAATATTAGCATCGAAAGGCTTATTCCCTGCTGTTTCACACAGCACAAAAATACGGCAATAGTCGTGGAAAAAAGGCATCCAAGCAAGCCAAGCGTATTTATAGCCAACCCTTTTAGCAAGTGTATAAACGGGTATTGATTCAAACACAAAATATACAATTGCAACTAAACCTGCAAATACAACCGCAATAATTGCAAAGACTGCCGAAATACCCATAGTTGCAAAAGAAAAAATGCCCGCAATACTGCCCAATATGCTTTCAATATCGCCAAGTATTCCGCTCGATTGTTCCAATGCGGATTCAATTTCAGAAATTGGAAGATCGTTCATATAATAACCCCCTTAAGAATATATAAAAATTATATATCATTTGTCGTTGAATGTCAAATAGCAGATTGTACGACGGGTCAGTTTTGCTGATGCTTAGCCGAATCCACGGTTTTCATCCTGCCGAATTGTATACTGCAATCAAAACAAAAGAACCCAAAAATTATGTATAATTTCATTATAATATAAATTATTTATTAAACTTTAAAATGATATTGCAGGAATTTCTTTTGCGATTTCTTCGGTTGGGTTAATTTCACCTATAGCAACCTCATATAACTCGGAATGGGTTTTAATAATACCGTCTAAAAACTCCGAATAAGGTTTTGAACAAATGTCCAGCACACCAATTTGATAATTTTCTCCATCAAAACGCCCGAGGTATGCCTGGTCATACAAAATAAAGTAGTGGGCACCCAAGCACATTGGATGTGATGCCGCTCTGTGCATATATCTTCGATAAGCGATACCACGTTCACGTTGATTCTCAACACCTCTAATTCCCGTTGCATCCATACCACGGTCAAGTGCGCCAAAATGAAATTCGCCTATAATTACAGGCTTTTGAGTTATTTTAGAAAATTTATCAATATTTTCAAATGGGTCCATAGAATAACAGTTAAATGAAAAAACGTCTGTATATTCACAACCGGCCGCTAAAGCTTCGCTGGAAAGCCAAGCGTAACGTATACCCAAATTTAAATGGTTAGGGTCAACGCGACGAGCCGCCTCAGCAGGAATTTTTATATAACGTCGAATCATTTCAACAGAATAAACCATTAAATCTTCCATTGCTATATTGCCATATTTTTCAGCTTCAAAGGGAGAGTAAAGCGAATTGAATGATTCGAAATTTGCTTTCCAATTATTGTTTAAATTTTTAATATCTCCATATTTTTTTATTAATTCATCTATGATAAATTTTTTAGAATAAAGATTTTCGTTACTTGCGAGGGTGTATGCAGCAATATTTATATTATTTACAAAAGCCCAAGCCGGCTCGTTAGACATAAAATACCCTAATAAATATGGGTCGTCCCGTTTTTCATAAAGGAACTCAGCCCATTTAGACGAGTTTTCTTCAAATTCGGGTGAAAATACGTCCGGAAAATCACGAAAAATTCTCATTAAGGTGTTCGGATACCCTTTTCCAATAATAACGTATGGCATTTTTTCGCGCTCAATAAACTGCTTATCACTCCAGCAAGCAACCGTATTACAACCCCAATTTATCAATCTTTTTCGGGTCATATCCGCCCAAATATTATAATAATCATCACCAAATGCCATATAAGCGTTATGTGCTGCAAAGTTAAAGTATTTACAAGGAACACCCTGCCAATAACTTGAACGCCAACCAACCTCGGTTTTTGGTGGCAAATTTTCACAAAGCGCTTCAATATCCGTAAGGTTGCAGTCATCACCAAGCGAAATGCAGTCAAATCCCATAGAGAAAAAAGCAAAACCCTCTGGGTCACAAAGCCAATAGCGTTCACCATCATGCGTTAACGAAAAAAATCCCGTTCCGTTATTAAGCTTTTTAGCGGTATAACCGCCATATTTTGAACGATTTGGTAAAGGAGTTTCAGTAATGCTTTCTGCTTCAAAACGAAGTGCAGTTACCATTTCATCAATCGTTTTTGTTTTTCCGGGCCAATTTGAATTCTTTTTTTGACCGAGAGTATCAATCATTATTTTTTCTTCAAGCGGATAATCGGGTTCTTCGTTTAAAATACAAACGTTTTCAATTTTTAAAATTAAATCAATCGGCGTTTTATCAACACAGATAGCGAATTTAACAAGACGGTCAAGGTGAACAGGACGACCGTTAACAACAGTTTTCAGTTTACCCGGAGTACGATTTAAAAATAATTTTTTTGCCATCAAAGTTGAAAACGGCAAAGCAATTCGAGTTTTAATTCCAGGTAAAAGTCCCATTTTGATGCTTATATCCCATTTTGTTTTTTCACTTTCCCAAAACTGCCAACAAATGCCTGCAGAACGTTCACCCTCAACCGTAACGTCCATTGAAAGATATTGTTCGGCATTAATACGTTGATTACAAAATGTTCCCTTTGAAAACTCAATAAAAATATTAGATTCGCCTTTTGGAAAAAGCCATCTATTCATACCCAAATTAGTAGAACGATTGGTTTCAAATTCATTAAGATCGATTATTTTAGCATTAAACAAATCGCCACCGCCTTTCATTAAATATTCTACACTAATTATGTTTTAAATTCAATATTATTATATAAAACAAAATAATGCAAAGCAAATATTTCATAACGAATTTATTCATATGCGGTAGCATATTTCACTCACCGCAAGGCGAATTTAATTTAAAAAGCACCGACAAAGTCGATGCTTTTTTCTGGCTATATGCTACAAAAAATATTTTTGCCATTTTTACGTATGAATTCGAACTATCACATAATCGTTAGCTTTTAGTGAAATCGTTCATTTTCACTCACGGTAAAATAACTTACTTCGTGAATTGAGAAATTTTCTGCTAAAGCAGAAAGTGAAATGAAATAAATCCACCCACGCCCGCAGGCATTTCACACACCGTAGGCGTATTTCACGCACGAAGTGCATTTCACAAATCCCGCAGGGATTTATATCGTTGAAAAAACGACGTGTCGAAGGCAGGTTGTCATAAGGATGTCTTAATAAATCCAATGAAATCAGCCGATTGACGAGTGCTTACGAGAAAACCGCTTATGAGTTTTTGAAATTCATAAGCGGTTTTTCGTATTTAGTTTAAGATAGACGGCGGC
>JAGAPJ010000021.1 GCA_017623315.1 Clostridia bacterium
CCAAGGAATATGACTGGTATCAACGTGAAATTCGTGAATTATCACTTTGGGAAGATGTTAACGGCAAAACCGCTTCAGGTGCGCCGTATGCCTATAAATTCAGTGATGATGGCGTAAGCTCACTTGCTGTTTATGATTCCTCTAAAATGGATATAAGCGGTTATAAGGATGCAAAAATCAATAAAAGCGGTGTTCTTTTCTCCTTCACAGGTGAAAAGGAAGAGGGTCTTTGCTATACTGCCGATGAAGACTGTATGATTGAATTTCAGGACCGTGATGCAGGTAATGTGTCTATAGTTGATTCAATCGTTGGCTTGTCTTCAGCCTTTGCAAAGGGTTCGGAAAATGGTATTGTTTTAAGAATATACAAAAACAACCGCATTTACTGGCAGGAGGTTGTATCCTCGAATACCGTAAATGTTCAGTTCCCAACCTTTACCGCGCTTTCTCTTAAAGCGGGTGACTGTGTTATGATAACTGCGCAGGCTACTAAGGATTATGCAGGCTTGGCACTTGGTAACTGTGATATTCCTCCCGAATACATAACCGTTACGGTTGATAAGCCTGTAACAAGCCTGGTTCCTGTTGAAATTCCTAAGGATAAAATTACCGCTATTCCGATTGTTAAGGATAGTATGAGTAACTTTACTATAGTTTATCCCGAAGATATTACTCAGGCTGAAGAGGCTCATATTGATTCACTCGTGGCTTATTTGGAAAACAACCTTTCAATATATCCCGAGGTTATAAGTGACAGTGAAGTGGAAATTGATGAGGACAGCTACTATATTCTTGTAGGTAAAACCAGCTTTAAAGAATCAAAAGAAGCTCACAAGGAAATTATTAACGGTCGCAAAAACAATGCGGCAGACTTTATTATCCGCCAGCAAGATAACAAGGTTTTAATTGTTGCTGACAATAGCTATTCTTTAGGCTATGCAATAGACTTTTTTAAGAACAATTATTGTAAGGATAAAAAGTCGGCAATTGAAGTTGGTCTCAATTACGTTTCAGCAAACTTTAATGCTGCAAAGGATATAAAACTTGGTGGTATTTCTATCGCTGATTATACAATTGTATATCCTGCTTACGGCTCGTTTATGGAAGTAAGTGCTGCTGACTACTTGTTCGACAACATTATTCGTCTTACAGGCAAAATTGTAAAGATGGTTGACGATAAGACCGCTAAGGCTAAAAACGAAATTTTAATTGGTAACACCAACCGCACTTCATCAAATTACAGCGTAACCGTTTCAACCGAGCTTAATGAAAATTACACAATTTCAGTTGAAAACGGCAAAACCTCTATTTTAAGTGTCAGCAATTCTGCTGTTAATGCAGGTGTTATCGATCTTGTTTCAAAGCTAAAGGCAGGCTCGGTAGCAAACGGTACATATACCGGCAGCTATGATGGCAGCTATTCTTTAACAAATGGCTATAAGCTTGCTTGGTCTGAGGATTTCAGCGGTGATAAGCTTTCTAAAACTTGGAAGCTTAAGGGCGCAGGCGGTTACGAAACCTGCCACGGCGGTACAACCTACAGCCGTATGGAAAATGGTTCTGTTGGTGACGGCGTGTATAAGGCGAAGGTAGAGCTTATTGGTAACGACAGCTACGGTGTTGATATACAAGCCGCAGGTGCAAATTCAATGTACTTTAAGTACGGCTTTGTTGAAGGTCGCATTAAAATGTCCGAAATTCAGGGCTATCTTTCGGGTCTTTGGGTATGTACCTATACAACA
>JAGAPJ010000022.1 GCA_017623315.1 Clostridia bacterium
ACCAATGTTGCCGTTAATATGGCATATGACCAAAAGGAAAAATATGAAAGGGTTGCAATAGCTGACTTGGATATTGTAAACCCATACTTTCGCACAAAGGACAGCGCAAAGGATTTTGAGGACAGGGGAATAGAGCTTATAGTTTCGGAATATGCAGGCAGTAACGTTGATATTCCCGCACTTCCTCAGCAAATTTATTCAATTTGCGACCAAAAGGATAAGCAGGTTATAATTGACGTTGGCGGTGACGACCGTGGTGCTTATGCACTTGGCAGAATTGCCCCCGCCATATTGGAAGAAAACAATTACGAAATGCTTTTTGTAATTAACTGCTTCCGCCCCTTAACCCGTGACGCTGAATCAACGCTCGAAGTAATGCGTGAAATTGAATGTGCGGCAAATATGAAATTTACCGCAATTGTTAATAATTCAAACTTGGGTGAAGAAACCACAAGGGAGGACGTTTTAAAATCATTAAGTTATGCGGATGAAATTTCCCAAAAAACAGGTCTTCCAATTAAGTGCACTTCGGTGTATAATAGGCTTTATGATGATTTAAAAAACGATATCCCGAAGCTTTTTTCACTTAAGCTTCAGGATAAAATCAATTAAAGGAGTGCTTAATATGGCTAAATTGACTTTTCAAACCGACAAGTGCAAAGGCTGTGGATTATGCGTTGACGTATGTCCCAAAAAAGTTTTAACACTCGCCGCAGATAAAATTAACGCAAAGGGTCACCACCCTGTAGAAGCAGTAAACGAAGCAGACTGTATCGGTTGCGCTTTTTGTGCTACAATGTGCCCCGACTGCATCATTAAGGTAGAAAGGTAGTGTAAAAATGGCAGATAAGGTTTTAATGAAAGGTAACGAAGCTATTGCCGAAGCCGCTATAATCGCAGGCTGCCGCCATTACTTCGGTTATCCTATAACCCCCCAAACTGAAATTGCCGCTTATATGGCAAAAAGAATGCCAAAAATTGGCGGTTGCTTCTTACAGGCTGAAAGCGAAATTGCCGCTATTAATATGGTTTACGGCGTTGCTTCAACAGGTCTTCGTGTTATGACATCTTCCTCCAGCCCAGGAATTTCATTAAAGGGAGAGGGTCTTTCTTATCTTGCAGGTGCCGATTTACCGTCGCTTGTTATCAACGTACAGCGTGGCGGCCCAGGTCTCGGCGGTATTCAGCCCTCACAGTCTGATTACTTCCAGGCTACAAAGGCAGGCGGTCACGGTGACTTCAGAATGTTAGTTTTAGCGCCCTCATCCGTTCAGGAAATGGCTGACTTAACCGTTAAGGGCTTCGAGCTTGCCGACAAATACCGCATGACCTCTATGATTTTGGCGGACGGTACAATGGGTCAAATGATGGAGCCTGTATCACTTGAATATGACGTTAAGCCCATGCCCGAAAAGCCTTGGGCAACAACAGGCACCAAGATGGAAAGAGAGCACAACATTGTAAACTCACTTTTCTTACAACCCGATGCGCTTGAAAAATCTAACCTTGAACGTTATGAGCGTTATAAGTACATTGAAGAAAATGAAGTAATGTATGAAGAATACATGATGGACGATGCTGAAATTTGCATTGCCGCTTTTGGTATTGC
>JAGAPJ010000023.1 GCA_017623315.1 Clostridia bacterium
AGCGGCTTCTTTATCGGGAATTAAGTCAATCTTACCGTTTTTATCACCGTAAAGCTTGGAAACAAAGGTTTTGCGGCCTGCTGCGAGTTTTGCATCAACAGTCCAATATTCCTGCTCTTTAAACTTTTCAATTTCCTTTTCACGTTCAACAATTAAGCGTAAAGCAACAGTTTGAACTCGACCTGCCGACAAACCGCTTTTAACCTTTTTCCATAAAAAAGGACTAAGCTTGTAGCCAACAATACGATCAAGCACACGACGGGCTTGCTGAGCATCTACAAGGTCCATATCAATTTTACGTGGTGCCTTTATACCCGCCTGTACACAGCTTTTTGTAATTTCATTAAAGGTTACACGATTAGTATCGTTTAAATCAAGTGCTAAAATTTGTGCCAGGTGCCAAGAGATTGCCTCACCCTCACGGTCAGGGTCGGTTGCGAGGAAAACTTGTTCGCTTTCGGCAGCGGCGGCTTTAAGGGACTTAATAAGTTCCTTTTTATCAGCCATATTTATATATTCGGGCTTAAAGCCTTTATTAACGTCAATACCGAATTTAGACTTTGGCAAATCGCGTACGTGACCTTGAGATGCCATTACGGTATAATCCGAGCCTAAATACTTTTTGATACCTTTAATTTTGCTTGGTGACTCAACTATCAAAAGTTTTGACATAATACTCCTCCGATAATTATTTGCAAATTTCGTACTGTCCGCCTGGGAGAGCACGAATGATAAATTCCATTTCAAGTTCAGTTAATGCTGAAAGTAAATCCGACGGTGAAAGACCTGTGTTTAAATCATCAGGATAGAATTTTTGCTTATCTAAACAATTATACACTATTTTTGCCTGATTTGAAAGAGAAACATTTAATATTTTTTTATTATTTTTTACTTTTTCGGGTTTTGGTTCGGTTTTATATGCTTTTTCGATATCAATTTTATCGGGATAGCGGCAAATATATTCGTTAAAAATATCCGACGTATCCAAAAGTGGTTTTGCACCGTCACGCAAAAGCATATTCGAGCCTGAATATTGCTTCATATTAGGCATACCTGGAATTACAAAAACATCCCTACCTTGATTCAAAGCGTGATTAGCAGTAATAAGCGCACCGCTTCGTTTTGCCGCTTCAACCAAAACCGTACCAAGCGTAAGACCTGACATTATGCGGTTTCTTACAGGGAAGGTAAATTTTGTAACAGATACGTCGGGTGGATATTCACTAATAAGACAACCGCTTTTTGAAATATGCTCACGAAGTGCTCGATTTTCTTCAAGATACGACACCGAAAAACCGCAAGCCATAACCAAAACGGTTATTCCGCCCGCCTTTAACGCACCTAAATGTGCATAGGTGTCACTACCAACCGCACCGCCGCTTACTACAATAAAGCCTGCTTTTGCAAGTCGGTAACCCAAGGAATAAGCTGACTTTTTACCAAATTCACTAACAATTCTAGGCCCTACAACACAAATAGATGGAAGCGAATTAAAATCAGGAAAATTACCCTTAATGTAAAGCACAACAGGCGGATTATCAATTTCACGCAGCATTTCGGGATAGTTGCGGTTATGGTAATTAACTACCGTAATTTCATTTTTATTGCAAAATTCTAAAATTGATTTTGATTCACCTAAACGGCTGTTGTCAAGCTTTTCGCAAACTGTTTTTGGTAAAAGCTTAGCACGGGTAGCAGCATCACTTACGAAAACTGCTTTTGCTGACGAAAAGCTTTCAAAAATGCGTGTAATATAGCGGTTTCCCTGTCCTAAACATAGTTGTAGCCAAATATAATATTCCATTATTTCATCATTTCCCACATTGAAATTGCCGCCGCAGTTGCCGCGTTAAAGGATTCGGCATTGCCACGCATTGGAATTGTAATTTCTTTATTTGCCATATTTTTAGCAGCAGTAGTTAGCCCGTTTGCCTCGTTACCGATAAGCAAAATGCTACTGTCGGTAAATTTAACATCTGTGATAGGTGTTGCATTACTATCAACAACACAAGCGTACACGGTAAGCCCTGATGCCTTAATATCATTCACAAAGTCGCTTAAAATAATAATAGGCATACGTAAAAGCGTACCCATTGAAGCACGCAAAGACTTTGGCGCATAAGGGTCAACACTGTCGCTTGATAAAATTATACCACTTATCCCCAACGCTTCGGCAGTACGTGAGATTGCGCCCAAATTTGATGGGTCGTTAAGGTTTTCAAGCGCAATATACCTGCCATTTTTCAAAATTTCGGGTGAAAGAGTTGGGGTTTTAACCACCGCAATAAGCCCTTGCGGTGAAGAAGTGTCGCTGATTTTTGCAAAAAGACTGTCGGGAATTTCAAAAATTTCGTCAGTATTTTTAAAGAACTTTTCAAGTTCTAAAGCATACTTTTCTTTGGCGGTTTTCGAGATAATCAGTTTATCAAACCATATTGAATTGTCGCAGGCATCATCACAAATACGAAGCCCTTCAAGCACGAAAAGGCCTTCTTTTTTACGGATAGACGCCTTGCTTTGCAAACCGCAAACGAGCTTGATAAGCGGATTATCTTTACTGGTAATTACCTTAATTTCAGGCATTTTTACACCCCTTTAAAAACGAAAAAGTCGCCCGAGATATTAAATACTCGGGCGAAAATTATTATTTTTCGAGAGCCTTCTTAGCAGCCTTTACTAAGGTTTCAAAGCCTTTAGCATCGTTAACTGCAAGGTCAGCTAACATCTTACGGTTGATTTCAATACCAGCCTTGTTAAGACCGTTCATAAATGTTGAATAGTTCATACCGTTCATTTTGCAAGCAGCAGAAATACGGGTAATCC
>JAGAPJ010000024.1 GCA_017623315.1 Clostridia bacterium
ATAAAAATGGAAAAATTTGTTCCGGTTGTAGTAATTAAAGAATTAGAAGAAACGGAAAGGATTTTAACTGCACTTCGTGCAAACGGCATTAACTGTGCCGAAATTACTTTTCGTACCGCTTGTGCGGCTGAAGCAATTTCACTTGCTTGCAAGTTGTTTCCCGATATGTCTATAGGCGCAGGCACTGTTATTAACGCTGAACAGTGTAATGCGGCATTAGATGCAGGCGCACAGTTTATTGTGTCACCAGGGTTATCGGTTGCAGTTGCAAATATTTGTATTGAAAGAAATATACCGTATTACCCGGGTTGTGTAACCCCTACCGAAATTATGCAGGCGCTTGACCTTGGCATTACCACCGTTAAGTTCTTCCCTGCTAATGTTTACGGCGGTCTTAAGGCATTAAAAGCTTTATCGGCACCCTTCCCGCAGGTTAAATTTATTCCCACAGGCGGCGTTGACAGAAGCAATATTGATGAATTTTTAGCATTTGATAAAATTGAAGCCATTGGCGGTAGCTTTTTTGTAAAAGAATCACTTGATAAGATGGAGGGCAAATAAAATGAAAAGAATAGTAACCTTCGGCGAAATTATGCTTCGCCTTGCACCTAACGGCTATTACCGTTTCTTCCAAAACGACCAAATGCAAGCCACTTTTGGCGGCGGTGAAGCAAACGTTGCTGTTTCTCTTGCTAATTATGGTATGGACAGTGTTTACGTAACCAAGCTTCCCAAGCACGCCATCGGTCAGGCTGCGGTTGATTCTCTTCGTTATTTCGGTGTGGATACCTCTAAAATTGTTCGCGGCGGCGAACGTGTAGGTATTTACTTCCTTGAAAAAGGCGCTTCACAGCGTGGTTCGGTTTGTATTTATGACCGTGCTTACTCCGCAATTCAAATGGCTAAGCCCGAAGACTTTAATTGGGATGAAATTTTTGAAGGTGCTGACTGGTTCCACTTTACAGGTATCACCCCTGCTTTAGGCCCTAATGTTGTTGAAATTTGTAAGGATGCTTGTAAGGCAGCAAAGGCAAAGGGCGTTAAAATTTCTTGCGACCTTAACTACCGCGGTAAGCTTTGGAACCGTGATGAAGCTCGTGCTGCTATGACCGAGCTTTGTCAGTATGTTGATGTTTGCATCTCTAATGAAGAGGATGCAAAGGACGTATTCGGTATTGAAGCCGAAGGCACCGATATTTATGGCGGTAAATTAAACCACGAGGGTTATAAGAGTGTTGCAAAGCAATTAGCTGATAAATTTGGCTTCGAAAAGGTTGCAATTACCCTTCGCACCTCTATTTCTGCCAGTGATAACGACTGGGCGGGTATGCTTTACGACGGTGAAAATTACTGCTTCTCAAAATCATATCATCTTCACATTGTTGACCGCGTAGGCGGTGGCGACAGCTTTGGCGGCGGACTTATTTATTCACTTCTTTCAGGTAAAACAAGTCAGGAAGCAATTGAATTTGCAGTAGCTGCTTCTGCACTTAAGCACAGCATAGAGGGCGACTATAACCGCGTATCTGTGGCCGAAGTTGAAAAACTTGCAGGCGGCGATGGAAGCGGCCGTGTACAAAGATAAGATTGGAATGTGAAATATATGAAAACAGCATTTGTTACAGGCTCTTCCAGAGGAATAGGCAGAGCTATAGCCATAAGATTAGCACAAGATGGATATAAAGTTTTGGTTCACGGCGCAGGCAATATAGCGAAAGCCGAAGAAACTAAAAGTATTATAGAACAAAACGGCGGCAGTGCAGAGCTTATTATTAGCGATTTAACCGATTTAGATAAAACCCGAGAACTTTGTGAAAAGGTTAAAGAAATTGACGTACTTGTTTTGAACGCTTCTCTTCAATACCGTACACCATGGCAAGAAATTACGCCGGATGCTTGTTACGAACAGTTAAACTGCAATTTTGTTTCGAGTATGATGTTAATTCAAGCCGTAGCGAATAATATGAAGAAAAATGGGTGGGGCAGAATTGTAACTATAGGTTCTGTTCAGGAAGCAAAACCCCATCCTGATATGCTTGTGTATTCAGCGTCGAAGGCGGCGCAAACAAATATGATGCAATCGCTTTCACTTCAACTTGCAAAGGATGGAATTACAGTTAATAATGTAGCTCCGGGTGTAATTTACACCGATAGAAATGTTGAAGCACTTTCTGATCTCGAATATGCAAAAAAAGTAACCGACAGCATACCGGTCGGCTTTTACGGTGAACCCGAGGACTGTGCCGGAATCGTATCGTTACTTTGCTCTGACGAGGGACGATATATAACAGGACAAAACATTTTCGTTGACGGTGGTAAAAGTGTACAATGAAAATAAAATTTTTGGGACAAAGTGGTTATATCATCAAAACTGAAAATACAGAAATAATGATAGACCCGTATCTTTCTGACAGTGTAAATCGTGTGGCAGGCAGACCGCGAACCTTGCCAATACCCATAAACCCAAAGTATGTTAAATGCGATGCAGTTATTTGCACTCATAATCACTTAGACCATTTAGACCTTGATACTGTAAAAGATATAAATAACGGACAATTTTTTATCACCACAAATGAGGGTAAAATAGAGCTTGAAAAATTTAACAAAACAAATGTAACGGTACTCAATAGGGACGACAGTATAACAGTAGGAGATATTGAATTAACCGCTGTTTTTGCAGATCATACTGTAGAGGCTTTTGGTTTAATTGTTAAAGCTGAAAATAAAACTTTGTATTTCAGCGGTGATACCCTTTATAATGAAAAACTGTTTGATATTGCACAATATAAACCCGATATTACATTTATCTGTATAAATGGTAGACTTGGTAATATGAATGTGAACGAAGCACTTGCTGTTGCAAACAAAATTGGCGCGAAAGTTAACATCCCCAATCATTATGATATGTTTGCTTCAAATTCTGAAAATCCGTATTTGTTTTCAGAAAATATTGATGGCGGAAACGTGCTTGAATTTGATATGGAATATGAGATTTGACATTTTGTTGGTTCTAATATAACACGTACACTAAAATCGTATTACCTATCATACAAAGAAATCGCACCAATTTGGCGCGATTTCTTTGCGTTTAAGGGCATATTGAAAGTCATTGATATTAAAAAAGATATTGGTCCTATATTGACACACTCGTGAGCGGTAGCCCTATTATCCAAAATGGAAAAATAGTAGGTGCGGTGACTCACGTGCTTATTGATAACCCCACAAAGGGTTACGGTATTTTCGTGGAAAATATGTTAGAGACTGCACAGTTTGTTGCAAAGGATTTAGAAAAAACATCCTGATTTTTTCGGGATGCTTTGGTTTTTTATGTTTACTTTTTTAAAGTTTTTGGTATAATATATTTGACTAGAAAGGTGGGGTAAAATGCTTGGTTTAAAACGCGGTGAAGTGGCACTTTTTGAGCACCAAAAAGAATGGGAAATTGAAGCCCAAAATGTAATGAAACGTTTAAAGGGAATTTTGGGTGACGTTATCGTCGATATTCAGCACGTTGGTAGCACTTCAATACCATCAGTTAAGGCAAAACCTATTATTGATATTGCGGTTGCTGTTAACGATTTTGATAGCCTTTTGAGTATGGTACAGGAACTTAAAATTAACGGTTTTTACCACATACCGACCAATGAAAATAGTCAATTGTTATTTGCTTGCGGCAGTTATTACGATGGTACGGGGGAAATGCAAACCCACTTTATTCATATAGTTTTGCATAATAGTATGGAATGGATTAACTATATAAATTTTCGTGATTATCTAAATAATAATTTTGAAGTCGCTAAAGAGTATGAAGCACTTAAAATTTCGCTTTCTAATAGTGTTAACACACGTGAAGAATATACTGAAGGTAAACGTGATTTTATTGATTTTACTTTGAGAAAAGCACTTGTAAAATCGTATCTTGGTAAAACTGTGCATATAAAAATTGACCGACCAATCGGTTACGTGCATAAAAAGAAAGAATATTCACTAACATATCCTATTAATTACGGTTATATTCCCAATGTTTTTGGTGGCGATGGGGAGGAGCTTGACGTTTATTTATTAGGGGTTAATGAGCCTGTTTTGGAAGCTGACGTAAAAATTATTGGCGTTGTTCACCGTGAAAATGACGTTGAGGATAAGCTTATTGCCGCACCGGTTGGTACTGATTTTTCGAAAACCGAAATTGAAAATGCAATAAATTTTCAAGAACAATATTACAAAACCTATTTGGAAACAGAATAAAGGTTATTTTTTCTTTACTTTTACTTGTTTTGAGTTTATAATAAAACAAATGATTGAATAAAGAAGTTGAAAGGGAATTTCTAATGAATAATAACACTACAAAACGTAATTATGGCTATTTGTGCGGTATATTAATGGCTCTTTTAACAGTTTTGGTAACAGCTTTAATTGTATTTCTTTCTTGGAACGAAATTTCTTCTCAAATAACGTCTATTTTTGACCGTAACGGCTTTTGGAATATTACAAAAGATTTTTTTACGTTTTTAGGCAATATCTCTTCAAAGCTTAAATTTGGCATGGGTATGAAAGCTCTTTCATACTTAGATTTATTTTGCTTGGGCGCTTCAATTCTTGGTTTTGTACAAGGCGCTTCGAATAAAAAATAATGTAATAATTTTTAAGTTTATTTTTAAAAAAATTTAACGCTCCTTTTAATAAGGAGCGTTTTTTATGCAAAAATTTATGCATAAAATATTCAAATATGCTTGAAATAATATTATAGATATTATATAATATAAACTGTATATTTTTATGCGAGGTGCATTATGACTAGAAGACAGGCAAGAGAAGAGGCATTTATTTTAATTTTTGAAAAGGTATTTAATTCTGACAGTGTTGAAGAAATTTTAGATTTAGCCGCTGAAGTTCGCGAGCTTACACCTGATGATTACATTAAAACTGTATTTTCGGGCGTTTATGATAAGCTTGATGAACTTGATGAGGTTATATCGGCTAATTCAATTGGTTGGAATATTAAGCGTATTTCAAAAACTGCACTTTGTATTTTACGTCTTGCAATTTTTGAAATTAAGTATATGGAAGCAATTCCAACCGCTGTTTCAATTAACGAAGCGGTTGAGCTTTGCAAAAAATACGCGACAACCGATGATGCTTCATTTGTAAACGGTATTCTTTCAACCGTTGCAAAAAACGTTTAATATGACAACACTTTCAGTCAAACAGTTAAACCTTTTTGTTAAGTCGCTTATTGAAGGTGACGTAAGGCTAAATAACGTTTACGTTACAGGTGAAATTTCAAACTTTAAAAACCATTATCAAAGCGGACATTTTTATTTTACGCTTAAGGATAATGACGCTCAAATTCGCTGTGTAATGTTTCGGGCTTATGCCTGCCGTGTTCCGTTTATAGTGTGTGACGGCTTAAAGGTTGTTTTACGTGGACGTGTGTCATTATACGAAAAGGATGGGCAATATCAGTTTTATGCTGAAGAAATGCACGAGCAGGGTTTAGGTGATATTTCACTTCAGTTTCAGCAAATTAAGGAAAAGCTTGAAAAGGAAGGCTTGTTTTTAGAAGAAAACAAACGTCCAATTCCTGCTTTTCCAAAACGAATTGCTATAATTACCTCTGACACGGGTGCCGCTGTGCAGGATATTTTAAATATTACCGCACGCCGTTATCCGCTTTGTGAAATTATGCTTTGTCCCGTTGCGGTACAGGGTGAAAATGCTGTGCCATCAATGCTTGACGCACTTGAAAGGGTGTATTCACTTTCTGGCTGTGACATCATAATTATTGGTCGCGGCGGTGGCTCAATTGAGGATTTATGGGCATTTAACAGCGAAGCCTTGGCGCGAAAAATTTATGAATCACCAATACCTGTAATTTCAGCAGTAGGGCACGAAACTGACTTTACAATATGCGACTTTGTTGCCGATTTACGTGCACCAACACCGTCAGCTGCAGCGGAACTTGCAGTGCCTGATTGTGCCGAACTGCTTTCAAAGCTTAATAAATATGACACGATTTTAAAAAATGGCTTGCTATTAAAATATAATGCACGAAAAGCAAAATTTGATGCTTTGGTTGAAAAATCAATTTTGTCACAGCCTTTAAATATTACCGAAGCTCGTAACGAAGCGGTTGACAGGTTGTTCGAAAAAATGTTAATTGCCTATAAGAATATTGTTACCCGCGAAAAATCACGTTTTATAAGTGAAGTTTCAAAGCTTGATGTTTTAAGTCCTTTAAAGGTGTTGTCACGCGGCTATTCAATTGCTGAAGTTAATGGTAAAACAGTAAAAAGTGTTAACGATATTAATACTGGCGATGAATTTAAACTCAGACTTTCAGACGGCTTAGTTAATTGTACAGCCGATAGTAAGGAGTAATAAATGGAAAATAATTTTGAAAATAAATTAAATGAGCTTGAAAAAATAGTTGCCAAGCTTGAAAACAGCGAAATTTCACTTGATGAAGCAATAGTACTGTTTGAAGACGGTGTTAGGTTATCGGGTGACTGTCGCAAAATTTTAGAAAATGCTGAAAGAAAAATTAAAACCTTAACCGAATGTGAAGGTGAAAATAATGATTAATGAATTATTTGCTTTTTATAAGCCGATAATTGAAAACCGTATTGATGAGCTGTTGCCTGAAAGCGATGCACCCTATAATGAGGTTGTTAAGGCTTCACGCTATAGTTTAAAATTAGGCGGCAAGCGTATTCGTCCCATTATTATGATGGAATTTTGCCGTCTTTTCGGTGGCGATTATAAAAAGGTGCTTGATTTTGCTATTGCTCTTGAAATGATACATACCTATTCGCTTATCCACGACGATTTACCATGTATGGATAATGATGACTTTCGCCGCGGTAAGCCGTCCTGTCACAAGGCTTTTTCGGAGGATATGGCGCTTTTAGCGGGTGATGCACTTTTAACCGAAGCCTTTAATGTTGCCGCCAATGCTGATTTGGATGCCAATGTCAAGGTTAAAGCAGTTGCTACACTTTCGCAAATGTCGGGCTTTTCGGGTATGCTTGGCGGTCAGGTAATTGATTTATCTTTTATTAAAAATTCGCCTGATTTGGATGCGCTGTGTGATATGTACGCCCGTAAAACAGGCTGTCTTTTACGCGCGGCGGCAGGAATTGGTGCAACTGTTGGCGGTGCTAGTGAAAGCGACATTAAAAATGCTGATGTTTTTGCTGAGAAGGTTGGCTTGGCTTTTCAAATTATTGATGATATTTTGGACGTTACAGCTGACCCTGAATTACTAGGTAAGCCTGTCGGCAGTGATGATAAAAACCAAAAAACCACCTTTGTAAGCCTTTTAGGTCTTGAAGGTGCAAAAGAGGAAGCAAAAAAATTAACCGATGAAGCCTTATTAATTTTAGACGGCTTTAACGGAAATACTGAAAATATGAAAGCAATTACAAAATATTTGCTTTATCGAAATTTTTAAGGGACTTGTTAATTTGAATTATGAAATTTTAAATAAAATTAAGTCTCCGCAAGATGTTAAAAAGCTCAACTACAGTCAAATTGATACACTTTGCGGGGAAATGCGCGACTGCATAATTAATACCGTATCACAAAACGGGGGACATTTAGGTGCTAATTTAGGCGCTGTTGAGCTTACGGTTGCTATTCACCGCGCTTTTAATTCGCCTGAAGATGCAATTATTTTTGACGTTGGTCACCAGTGCTATGCACACAAGCTTTTAACAGGTCGTTTTGAAGCCTTTAAAACTCTTCGCTGTGAAAACGGTATTTCGGGCTTTATGAAGCCTTCTGAAAGCAAGCATGACCCTATAATTACGGGTCACAGTAGTAACTCAATTTCAGCCGCATACGGTATCTACCGTGCTAAAAAACTAAACGGTGAAAGTGGCTCAGCGGTCGCGGTTATCGGTGACGGTGCTTTAACCGGCGGTATGGCTTACGAGGCTTTAAACCACGCAGGTGAACACAATGGAAATTTTATCGTTATTCTAAACGATAACGAAATGTCAATTTCTCAAAACGTTGGCGGTATGTCAAAAAGCCTTACAAAAATGCGAAATAAGGCGCGTTATCATCGCTTTAAATTTGCTTTTGGCAGGTTTTTAAATCATATTCCGCTTGTTGGCAAATCACTTTATAAGTTCTTTTACCGTCTTAAAGAAACCTTTAAAAGCATAGTTTATAAAAATAATATTTTTTCAGCCTTTGGCTTTAACTATTTGGGTCCTGTTAACGGGCATAACGTTAAGGATATGGAATCGTTATTTAAAATTGCCCAATGCTACCAGCGTCCGACTGTTATTCACGTTGTTACTACCAAGGGCAAGGGTTATGCATTGGCTGAACAAAACCCAAACGATTACCATGGCGTTGCACCCTTTGATATTGAAATCGGTGTAAAACCTAGTAATAAAGTCACATTTTCCGATATCGCAGGTCGGACTCTTTGCGAAATGGCTGAAAATGACAGTAAAATCTGCGCTGTTACAGCGGCTATGGGAAGCGGAACAGGTCTTTCGGAATTTGAGAAAAAATATCCTGATAGGTTTTTTGACGTTGCAATTGCTGAACAGCACGCCGTCACCTTTGCAGCAGGTCTTGCTAAAGGTGGTATGAAGCCGTATTTTGCAGTTTATTCATCGTTTTTGCAACGTGCTTATGACCAAATAATTCACGACTGTGCAATTGGCAAGGTGCCTGTTACATTCTTAATTGACAGGGCAGGTATAGTCGGTGAAGACGGTGAAACCCATAATGGTTTATTTGACGTTTCGTACTTAACTTCAATTCCAAATATTTCGGTTTATTCACCAACCTATTATGACGAGCTTGTTTATACCATCAATTTAACTGCACTACAAGGCGGAGTTAATGCTATTAGATATCCTCGTGGTTGTGAGGTGCCTTCAAATGCCTTTAAAATTGATTTTAAGGGCGATTATACCGTTTTAAACGGAAATGGCGACTGTGTGATTATAACCTACGGCAGGCTATTTTCTGAGTATTTAAAGGCAAAAGAAGCTGACGATAGCTTAACTTTAATTAAGCTTAATAAAATCTTCCCAATTAGTGAGGCTCTTGTAAAAGGTCTTAAAAATTGCAAGAGGATTGATTTTTACGAAGAAACCGTTAAAAGCGGCGGTATAGGTGAGCATTTATCCGCTTTGCTACTTGAAAGCGGCTTTAAGGGTGAATTTAACATTCACGCTGTTAATAACGAATTTGTTCCAATGGCTAAAACCGATGTCATACTAAAGAAACTCGGTTTAGATAGCGAAAATATCTTAAGGAGTTAATATGCCTAAAACAAGATTAGACGTTGCCCTTGTTGAACAGGGCTTTGCTGAAAGCCGTGAAAAAGCCAAGGCAATTATTATGGCGGGTATTGTTTTTGTTAATAATCAAAAATCAGACAAGGCAGGGAACACCGTAAAACCCGACGATATTATTGAAGTAAGGGGTAAAACTCTTAAATATGTTAGCCGTGGTGGTTTAAAGCTTGAAAAAGCAATGCAGGTTTTTCCAATAAGCCTTGATGATACTATTTGCGCCGATATTGGTGCTTCTACAGGTGGTTTTACCGACTGTATGCTTCAAAACGGTGCTAAAAAGGTTTATTCAATTGACGTTGGTCGCGGTCAGCTTGCTTGGAAGCTTCGCACCGATGAACGCGTTGTTAACCTTGAAAATACTAACTTCCGCTACGTTACTAAACAAGAGGTGCCCGACGAGTTGGACTTTGCGTCGGTGGACGTATCTTTTATTTCACTTTATCATATTTTCCCTGTAATGCGCACCCTTTTACGTAACGGTGGCGAGGCGGTTTGCCTTATTAAACCGCAATTTGAAGCAGGAAAGGAAAACGTTGGTAAAAAGGGCGTTGTTAGGGATAAAAACGTTCATATAGCGGTTGTTAACAAAATTATTAATTTAATTATTGAAAATAAATATACACTTTTAGGGCTTGATTTTTCACCAATTAAGGGTCCTGAAGGTAATATTGAATATCTTTGTCACATAAGAAAAACCGAAAATGCCGAAAATTTATGTGAAATTTCGGCTGAAGAGGTTGTTGAAAATTCTTATAACGCATTAAAGGAGGGATAAATTTGGTTATTGCTGTTTTACCTAATCTTGATAAACGCGGTGCGCCCGAGGTTGTTGAAAAGCTTGGTGTTTTTCTTAAAAATGAGGGTGCGAAAGCCTATTTACCTGACACTATTTGCAGTCCTAATTACGAACACGCAGCTGAAGAGGAGCTTTATTCATTAGCTGACATTATAATTACCGTCGGCGGTGATGGTACAATTATGCGCTATGCGAAGCGTGCTGCTCTTGATAATAAACCTGTTTTAGCAATAAACGCAGGTAGAATGGGTTACCTTGCTGATATTGAGCAAAACGAATTATCCCTATTATCTAAGCTAATAAAGGGTGATTATAAAATTGAAAACCGAATGATGCTTGACGTTGCAGTTTATGAAAACGACAACCTTTTGGGTAATTATTCCGCCCTTAACGATGCGGTTATTACAAGCGGTTTTATATCTCGCATTATAGATATTTCGGTTGCTGTTGAAAAGGATGCAATTAATTACCGTGCCGACGGACTTATTGTTTCAACCCCAACAGGCTCAACAGCTTATTCGATGTCGGCGGGTGGTCCGATTATTGACCCATCAACCGAAAATATTTGCATTACTCCTATTTGCTCTCATTCATTGTCGGCTAAACCAATTTTGTTGAGCGCAAATACAACTTTATCGCTTAAATCTTTTTCTAAAAAACGCGCTGAAATTTATTTAACGGTGGACGGTCGCAAGGTTGCCAATGTTAAACCATTTAGTGAAGTTAAAATTACAAAATCAAAAAATGTTGTTAAATTTATTCGTTTAAGTAATCGTTCATTTTATAAAACAATGTCAGTAAAATTCAAAGACAGCAGGAGTGTTTAATTTGAAAAACAAAAGACAAAGCGAAATACTTTCAATTATAGCGCAAAAGGTTGTTAACACACAGGAGGACCTTCAAAACGAGCTTTTGGCACTTGGCTATAACGTTACACAGTCAACCGTTTCGCGTGATATTAAGGAATTACGCCTTATAAAATCACACGACAGCGAGGGCAATTATCGCTATGTTTCGGCGGCGAAAAAGTCTTCAAACGACACAAGCCATTATCACGATTTGTTTGTAAAGTCGGTTAAAAGTGTTGATTATGCTTTAAATAACATTGTTATAAAAACGCATCCAGGTATGGCATCCACCGCTTGCGTTGCGCTTGATGATATGTTCGGTGATATGATGCTTGGCTCACTTGCGGGGGATGATACAATTATAATTGTTACACGCAGTGAAATACATTCTAAAATTTTAATTGATAAAATTAACAATATTTTATAATTTGGCGGTTATTTATGTTAAAATTTCTTCACATTGAAAATATTGCCGTAATTGAAAAAACTGATATTGAATTTAAAGCAGGCTTTAATGTGCTTACGGGTGAAACCGGTGCGGGCAAATCAATTTTAATTGATGCTATCAATGCTGTTTTGGGTGAACGCGTATCAAAAGACCTAATTCGTAATGGGTGTGATAATGCACTTGTTACCGCATTGTTTGGTGACTTTGACAGTAGAACACTTGAAAAGCTTAATGAATTTGATGTTACGCCCGACGAAGACGGAAACATTTTGATAAGTCGTAAGCTTTCACTAAACGGTAAGGGTATTATTAAAATTAACGGTGTACCTGTTACCGCAACCGTTTTGCGTGATATTGCACAGGGTTTAATTAATATTCACGGTCAGCACGATAATCAAGCATTGCTTGTACCCGAAAATTACTTAAGCTACATCGATGCAATTGCTAAAAACGGCGATTTTTTAGAAAATTATTATAAAGAATTTAAAAATCTTAACGCTATTCGTAAGGAACTTAAGGGTCTTGAGATGGACGAAGACAAAAAAGCGCGTAAGATTGATATATTAAAGTATCAAATAAATGAAATTGAAGCCGCAGGAATTAGGGAAGGGGAAATAACAGAGCTAAAAAATCGCTTAAAAATTGCTGAAAGCTATGAAAAAACCTACAAAGCTTTATCGAACGCTGAATATTATTTAAGCGGTGATGATAATAATGACGGCGTGCTTACACAGCTTAAAAATACTGAAAAACAACTTATTATTGCTGATACGGTTAGTACTGAAAAGTTAAACGAGGCACTAACCTTAATTGAAGATTTACGCTCGGAAATTGGTTCTTTTTTAAATAATAACGAATTTTCTGAGCTTAATCCCGATGAAATTAATCAAAGGCTTGACTATATAACACGTATTGTGTTAAAATACGGCGGTAGCGAAGAAACGACACTCGAATTTTTAAATAATGCAAATGCCGAGCTTGAAACAATACAGTTATCTGATAAACGTATTGTTGAACTTTCCGACCTTTTAGATAGCTCAACCGAAAGGCTTATTTTCTTAGCTGAGGAGCTTACAAATTGTCGAAGACAAGCCGCTTTGCTTTTTGAAAATCAGGTATGTGAAATTTTAAAAGAACTTAATATGCCAAACGTTCGCTTTACTGTTGATTTTCAAAAGGGCAAGTACACAAAGCTTGGCTGTGACAACGTTGAATTTATGATTTCAGCAAACCTTGGGGAAACGGTAAAACCGTTACATAAAATTGCTTCTGGCGGTGAATTATCACGCATAATGCTTGCTATTAAGAGTGTTTTACTTGATAACGACCCCGTTGGTACAATGATTTTTGACGAAATTGACACAGGTATAAGCGGTTATGCTGCCGATAAGGTTGCAAAACAGTTAAGGTTTGTTGCGAATGGCCGTCAGGTAATTTGTGTTACACATTTGGCGCAAATTGCAGCCGCTTCTAATGAGCATTTATTAATTAAAAAAACAACCGACAACGATAAAACCTTTACAAATGTTTCTTCACTTAGTTATGAAGAAAAAATATATGAAATTGCCCGTATTATGTCGGGCACAGATATAACCGAAAATTTATATAATTCCGCTAAGGAACTAATAGACAGGAGTAATTTATAATGAAAATTTATGACGAACTTGTAGCCCGTGGACTTATTGCACAGGTTACCGACGAGGATGAAATTCGTGAACTTGTTAACGAAGGTAAAGCAACCTTTTATATAGGCTTTGACCCCACAGCCGACAGTCTTCACGTTGGTCACTTTATGGCTCTTTGCCTTATGAAGCGTTTACAAATGGCAGGTAATAAGCCTGTTGCTCTTATCGGTGGCGGTACCGGTTATATCGGCGACCCTTCAGGTAGAAGCGATATGCGTTCTATGATGACACCCGAACAAATTCAACACAACTGTGACTGCTTTAAAGAACAAATGAGCAAATTTATTGAATTTGGCGAAGGCAAAGCACAAATGGTTAATAATGCCGATTGGCTTTTAGACCTTAACTATATTGACCTTTTGCGTGAGGTTGGTGCTTGCTTCTCGGTTAACAATATGCTTCGCGCTGAATGCTATAAGCAGCGTATGGAAAAGGGTCTTTCATTCCTTGAATTCAACTATATGATTATGCAAAGCTATGACTTTTATCATTTGTATAAGGAATATGGCTGTAATATGCAATTCGGTGGCGACGACCAATGGTCTAATATGCTTGGCGGTACCGAGCTTATTCGTAAAAAGCTTGGTAAAGATGCTTACGCAATGACTATTACATTGCTTTTAAATTCAGAGGGTAAGAAAATGGGTAAAACCGCTTCTGGTGCAGTATGGCTTGACCCTAAAAAGACTTCACCTTATGAATTTTATCAGTACTGGCGCAATGTTGGTGATGCTGACGTTCTTAAGTGCATTAGAATGTTGACCTTCTTACCACTTGAAGAAATCGACAAGATGGACGAATGGGAAGGTAGCCAGCTTAACACTGCAAAAGAAATTTTGGCTTACGAACTTACCAAACTTGTTCACGGTGAAGAAGAAGCTGAAAAAGCGCAGACCACAGCCCGTGCAATTTTTGCGGGTGCCGGCAGTCATGAAAATATGCCCACTACCGAACTTTCAGTTGAAGATTTTGTTGACGGTAAAATTGGTGTGCTTTCAATGATGGTTAAGGCTGGTCTTGCAGCTTCTAACGGTGAAGCAAGACGTCTTGTTCAGCAAGGTGGAGTAAGCATTAATGATGAAAAAATTACTGACCCTGCATATTCACTTGAAATAGCTGCCTTTGATAGTGAAATCATTCTTAAAAAAGGCAAAAAGATTTTCAATAAATACATTGTTAAATAAAATTTAAACCCCCGATTTTTTCGGGGGTTTATTGCATAAATTACCATATAATCGGCAAAATAGGTTTAAGGAGCTGATAAAATGGTAAATTTTAATGAATCAAATACTAAAATCAATTTAATGAGAGCCTTTGCAGGTGAATCACAGGCACGAAACCGATACACTTTTGCGGCAGATATAGCTAAAAAGCAAGGTTTATATGTTATTGAAGCGGTTTTTACGCTTACCGCAAATCAAGAACTTGCGCACGCTAACGTATTTATGAAGCATTTAAGTGACTTTAACGGCGAAAATATCGAAGCTGACGGCACCTATCCCGTTGAAGTAACAAATTCAGTTGTGGAACTATTGGAAAATGCCCACCACAATGAAAACGAAGAATATGAAAATGTTTATAAGGAATTTGAAAAAGAGGCCGAAAGGGAAGGGTATATGGCTATTTCTAATTCTTTTAAAGAAATTGGTGAAATTGAAAACGAACACGCAAAGCGTTTTAAACTTTTTGCCGATTTGTTAAAGCAAAACAAGCTTTTTGTCAGTGATGTTGAATGTGAATGGATGTGCCTTAACTGTGGTCATATATATAAAGGTACAAACGTACCTGAAGCATGTCCTGTATGCTACCACGAAAAAGGTTATTTTATAAGAATTGAATTAGCACCGTATTTTGCAAAGAATATATAGTTTGTTAAATATTTAACAAAAGGAAAGCTTTATAAATTTTAATAGGAAATAAAAAAGAGCACCTCATTTAGAGTCGTACTCTAAAGGACAGTCTTATGTAGGATACGGTGTAACCCGTGAGGGTTGCACCGTTTTCCTTTGTTTCAAGCGGATTTTAGCGGTTTTTCTCGTATTTCTTCCATTGCCGCAATC
>JAGAPJ010000025.1 GCA_017623315.1 Clostridia bacterium
CATCTATTTTGGTAGCCAACCATGGTTGCGGAGGAAGGACTTGAACCAACGACCTTCGGGTTATGAGCCCGACGAGCTACCAACTGCTCCACTCCGCGATATTTAAGTTTTGTTACTAATATTATTATACACAAAAAGGCGGAATAATGCAACCTTTTTTTAATAATTTTTTTATTTTTTTGATAATTTAGACCTTCGGGGAGCTACCCCGAAGGTCCTTATTCTTTTTTCGTGTTTTAGTGCACACATTATCGGCGCCTATGCAACAACTATTGCTGTTACAAATGACAATGTGAGTACTAAAATTCAGAGAAAAATTACTTTAACTCGATAATTGCCATCTCAGCAGCGTCACCACGACGGGGACCTGTTTTGATGATTCTGCAATAACCACCGTTAACGTCTGCATACTTGGGAGCGATTTCGTCAAATAACTTTTTAACAACATCTTCCTTAGTAATGAAAGCCAAAGCCTGACGCTTATTGTGAAGGTTATTTTCTTTAGCGAGTGTAATATACTTCTCTGTCATAGAACGAACTTCCTTAGCACGAGTAACGGTTGTTTCGATGCGACCGTTTTCGAGCAAGAAGGTAACCATTGCGCGAAGCATAGCCGTTCTATGGTCACTGGTTCTTCCGAGTTTACGGGTACCTGGCATATCTATTCACTCCTTAGATAGTGATATTATTCGTCGTCCTTCTTGAGAGTAAAGCCAAAGGAATCAAGCTTTGCAATAACCTCTTCAAGTGATTTACGACCTAAGTTTCTAACCTTCATCATATCTTCTTCAGACTTATTGATGAGGTCTTCAACAGTGTTAATACCTGCACGCTTTAAGCAGTTGAAGCTGCGTACAGATAAATCCAATTCGTCGATTGTTAAATCGAGAACCTTTTCCTTTTCATTGTTGTTCTTTTCAGCCATAATGCTGTCGGCTTCACTTGCGCCTTCGGTAAGGTCAAGGAAGATTTCAAGATGTTCCATAAGAACCTTGGCAGACATTGAAACGGCTTCGTTTGCTCTGATAGAACCGTCGGTCCAAACTTCAAGTGTTAACTTGCCCTTATCGGTAACGTTACCAACACGGGTGTTATCAACCGAGAAGTTAGCCTTTAAAACGGGAGTATAAATAGAGTCAACGGGAATGAAACCAACAACAGTTTGTGCGGGTTTATTTTGGTCAGCCGGAACGTAACCGCGACCCTTGTCAATGGTAAGCTCCATATTAAGCTTAGCGCCTTCGTCAAGAGTAGCGATGTGAAGTTCGGGATTCAAAATTTCAACCTCTGAGTCGGCCTTAATAGAGTCGGCAGTTACAACGCAAGGACCTTCAGCTTCGATGTAAACCTTCTTTACGTCGTCGCTGTAAAGCTTTGCGATAATGCCTTTAATGTTAAGAATAATTTCGGTAACATCCTCTTTAACACCGGGGATGGTAGAAAATTCATGAACAACACCGTCAATTTTAATGCCTGTTACTGCAGCACCTGGTAAAATAGAAAGAAGAACTCTTCTCATGCTGTTACCAAGCGTTGTAGCGTAACCGCGTTCAAGCGGTTCCATTACAAACTTGCCGTATTTACCGTCGGCAGTAATCATGGCGGTATCAATTCTGGGCTTTTCAATCTCTATCATTTAAAAGCTCCGTTTCTCCGTACCATAAATTTTGATAAGGTACTGTACTGTACGGTGGTACAGCACCTAAAGATAACAATTATTATCTTGAATAGAATTCAACGATGAGCTGTTCTTCAACAGGAGCGTCAATTTGGTCTCTGTTAGGAAGGCTAATAATCTTAGCGCTCAATTCGTCGCGGTTAACGTCAATCCATGTGGGAACAGGTCTTGCACTGTTTGCTTCAACAACAGCCTTGATTTTATCTAAGCCGCGGCTCTTTTCACAAATTGTGATAACGTCGCCTGCTTTAACCAAGTAAGAAGCAATGTCTACACGATGACCGTTTACTTCATAGTGGCCGTGGCCAACAAGCTGTCTAGCTTCTGCACGAGAAGCAGCAAAGCCTACTCTGTAAACAATATTGTCAAGGCGGCTTTCAAGAAGCTTCAAAAGGTTGTCACCGGTAATGCCTTGCTTTCTTTCAGCAATTTCAAAATAGTGACGGAATTGACCTTCCTGAACACCGTAGAAACGTCTTGCAGTTTGTTTTGCACGAAGCTGCAAACCGTATTCAGATGACTTCTTTCTACCTTGTCCGTGCTGGCCGGGAGCATAAGCTCTTACACCTACAGAACACTTATCAGAATAGCAGCGTTCGCCCTTTAAGAATAATTTCTTGCCTTCACGGCGGCAAAGTCTGCATACTGCACCGGTATATCTTGCCATCTATTACACCTCCATAATTTTTATGCAAATTCTATTTGCACAGCATTTTTTTATTGATTATACGCGTCTTCTCTTGGGAGGACG
>JAGAPJ010000026.1 GCA_017623315.1 Clostridia bacterium
CCGAATGTACGAATGAGCCGATTTACTGCGGCGCACAGAAAAATCTACTTAATGCTGCTCGGTTCCCCGCCTGACATGGTTCGTAGCATCCCGTCGCACAGGACCCGCCCATCCGCACATTCCGATACGCAATGTGCATTTAGCAAGATTTATTTTAACACAAATAAAATCTTTTTACAATAGTAAAGATATAAATTGTTGAAAAAAATATTTAGTTTTGGTATAATATTTTTGTATTTGTATTATTTAATGGGTTTGGTGTTTTTTCGTACCAAACGCCACACGAAAAAATGGGAGATAATTTACCTTACAATGAATAAAGAAATTTGGGACATTTTTAACGAAAAAGGTGTGCTGACAGGTAAAACCGCTGTAAGAGGGCGAGGTTTTTTAAAGCCTGGCGAATATCACCTTGTTGTGCATATATGGGTAGCGTCGGGTGACGGCAGGTATCTTATTCAGCGCAGAAGTGAAAACAAGAAGCTTATGCCTGGCGAATGGGCGGCAACAGGCGGTGCGGCAATTTCGGGTGAGGATTCATTCACAGCCGCAAAGCGTGAACTTTTTGAAGAATTAAGCATTAATTCAAACGAAAAAACACTCAAGAAAATTTTTCGCCTTAAAAGACGCAATTCATTTTTAGATGTTTGGCTTATAAAAGCCGACCCCACTTTAGAAAGCCTTACCTTACAGGAAAGCGAAGTTGCCGAGGTTAAATGGGTAACAAAGGCAGAATTACAGCAAATGATTAAGGACGGTCATTTCCACAATTACGGCCGTGAATATTTTCAAAAGCTTTTTGAAAACACCTACCTTTTAGAAGGAGCTATTATATGAGCCAAAAAGAATTAAATAAGTCGTGCGTATTGTGTCACGCCTACCTTTTTGAAGAAGATGATGTGGTATATTGCCCTGTTTGCGGCGCGCCGCACCATAGAGAATGTTATAATTCCATCGGTCACTGTGCGCTTGAAAGCACTCATGGCACTGAAAACCAATACGACGTTTTAAAGAAAAAAGAAAAAACCGCTTCTAAAAAACAAGTCGCAGAAAGTGAAGCAAAAACTAACAATTATGGTGATGAATATTACACCCCCGGTGATGAAATTTTTGAAAATTTACCACCCATTGACTTTTTGGGCGGTGTACCTGCCGATTATATTATTGAAGACGGCGTAACCGCAAAGGAAGCGCGCAATTTTGTTATTTCCAACACGCAACGTTATATTCCAAAGTTCAAACAGCTTTCAAAAAAGAACAAATCTTCTTGGAACTTTATGGCATTTTTCTTCCCTGCAGAATGGCTTTTATCCCGCAAAATGTATAAAAGGGGCATTATTATCGGCGTGTTTATGATACTTTCAACCTTAGTTTCAATACCGCTTAACAATACCCTTTTTAATTTGGGTTTTTTTGACATTAAAACAAATCAGGACGTTATAGAATTTTTTACAAATAACCTTAACAGTATACATTGGGCGTCGTTACTCGCAGTATTTATCGGTTCTGTGCTTGACTTTGTGCTAAGAATTGTGGTTGCAATTTTGGGTGACTATTGGTACCGTGAACATTCAATTACCAAAATCAAAGAAATAAAGCTGTCAAGCGATAATATTGCCGAAGACTTTAGAAAACACGGCGGTGTTAATATGTTTATGTTTCTTTTAGGCTTTATGGCATTACGTTATATACCGCAAATTATTGCAATGTTTATTTGAGGTTTTATATGAAATACACAACACTTTTTTTGGATTTAGATAACACTCTTTTAGACTTTTCAAAGGCCGAAGCAATATCTATAAGACGCGTTTTGTCAGAGCACGGCTTACCTTTTGATGATGAAGCGATTGAGATTTATTCAAAAATTAACCGCAGCTGGTGGGAACGCTTTGAAAACGGCGAAATTCCTAAAAAAATGATATATGAGGGGCGTTTTATCAGCTTTTGCGAGTATTACGGTCTTACCGCCGACACTGCAACAATGGCGGTTAAATACACCACTTATTTAGGTCAAAGTAACTATACCATTGACGGCGTTTTTGAGGTACTTGATTATTTAAAAGCAAAGGGTTATTATTTTTGCGCCACCACAAACGGCCTTTGCACCACACAGTATAGCCGAATTAAAGGCTCGGGATTGGAGCCGTATTTTGACGGCGTTTTCGTTTCAGAGGATGCGGGAAGCCAAAAACCCGACGTTGAATATTTTGATTACGTTATTGCCCATATACCCGAAAAGGACAAAAGCAAAATGCTAGTTGTGGGTGATAGCCCAAGTTCTGACATTTTAGGCGGTATAAACAGTGGTATTGACACCTGCTGGTATAACCCAAACGGTATGGAAGCAAAATATAATTCCACCTATGAAATACACAGTTTAGAAGAGCTGAAAAATATTTTATAAAACTGATTATTAAAAAACACCCCACGGATGAATTTTTCATCCGTGGGGTGTTTTTTAATAATCTGAACCGCTTATAACTAAGCTGTCTTCATCAATTTCAAA
>JAGAPJ010000027.1 GCA_017623315.1 Clostridia bacterium
GCCACTAAGCACCGCATCAAAATCAATTAAATCAAAGCCTGCGGCATCTGAAACAGCCGCTTGTGTAGCATTGGTTGAGCCGGCTGTTAAAAAAAGCTGTAACACCGTTCCGCTTGCAATAATAACGGGTAAGAAATAAAGTCCTCTGTAAAAAATTCTTCCCTTATAGCTTCCGTTTAACAAAAGCGCAAGCACCATACTTACAACCAAAATAAAAGGCACCGAAACAAACATATTTTTAAAGGCTTCTAAAACACTATCAAGATAATCGGGATCGGTAACAAGAATTTTATAATAATTCTCAATACCAAGAAACTGTGTTATAACACCCTCGGTACCAATGCTCATTTTTGAAAAGCTAAGATAAACGGAATGAAATATAGGATAAAGAAAGAATACTATCATTCCAAATATCCAAGGAGAGATAAACATATATGCATAGCGTTCTTTTAACCGTTCAAGGCTTCTAGGTTTAGATTTACCAAACATATTTTATCCCTCCAATATAATGTAATTATTTGCATCAACCTGTGTTCCTTGATAATGGACAGCCTTTTCGCCGTAATTTACAGCAACTGTAACGCCGTTATCAAATTTGGTTACGCGAAGTCCGTTTTCATAAATCTCGTGCTGAGAAATAGTAGCGTCGGAAATTTTTTCTAAAGCTTTGTTCACATCGTTTACGGTTTTAACAATTTTTTCCTTTTGACCGTTAAAGCTAGAAACGGGAATGGAAGAAAACTTTGAAGAAGCAAAGCTGTTATCGTAATTAAAGCTAAGTGTAAAGGAAGGCGCGATACCCGCTTCAATACACTTTAAAACAGCGGTTTTATAATCAACCGAAATATTAAGCGATGTACTGCTCATAGGAACATATCCCTTAAGTACAATTTGGTAAAAAGGAACATCATAGCGTGTAATATCAAACTGTGATGAAACTACAGGCGCTTCAGCGATATAATCCGAAAGACCTGCCGCATAAATATTTGGGTTGGTTGACAAAATATCGGTATTCTTGGTGTTCCTTAAAATTTCAGAAACATTTGCGGGAATACCACCCGAAACACCTGCGCCCTTCAAGGAATAATCCGAATATGCGATATTTGAAAGCGATGAAAGTGAAACACCGTTAAAGCCATATTTTTTGGCTGTGCTTACCGCCTTTTCAGCTGCTGCACCAAGCTTTGCGCGTCCAAGCAGCATATACTTATCTTGACCGCTGCCGTTACGGGTAACATTGTTATAAAAGCTAAGGTAAACGGTTTGCCCGTCAAACGATTTTGCAGTATCACTCGAAGTAGAAAAGCCACTACCGTTTTTATTAAAGCCAATAATATCAAAATCCATAAACAGCTTTATGTTACTTTCTTTACAAAAGGCTGTAAGTGATGATATATCGGATTTTTTGCCCAGCTTTGACGAAATTTTAAAATCACCGCCAAGCTTTCCTATATCAAGTCCGCTTTCGCCAAAGCCAACAAGAGAGATAAGAAGGTCGCTATCTATTTTCTTATCAAAATATCTTGCGATTTCCTCTGCCTCGCTTACTGTAGTAAGGGCCGAAAGCTTAGTAGACGGAATGCCAAAATTAAAGGTTTTTTGGTTTATACCGCCAAGTATTCTGATGGCTGCGCCAACCTGTTTTTGACTGCTTTTTGAAAGCATACCGTTTTCAATTAAATACTTGCGGTAGGTTTTAGCCATACCACTGTAATTTGCATCCTCACCGCTAAGGGGATAATACTTAACCGTAAGTAATTCTTCGGTTATGTAATCATCATAAATCGGGATTTCTGCCAAGCTCATTACAAAGCCTGCGGGTCTTTTTACAATATTATGTCCTCTTACCCTGAAAAACGGATAAATTGATGAATATTTCTTTGCGGAAGAACCGATATCCCAATTTAAATATGCCCTTTCAGCAGAGGAGGTTATAATACCTAAAATGGCATTGTCGCCCTGCTTTTTGCCAAAAATCGGCATATTTATTTTTTCGGTATAGGAGGTAAGGGTAAAATCACTTATGGTGATATCCTCACCGTATACACGGGTACTTCCCTGTCGGCCAATCATATCAATTGTTTGTGGCTTTATAACAGCGCCGCTACCGTCAGGAATAAACAAATAACTGTCATCACTATCATTTTTAAGTGAGCACAAGAAGGGGGCTACTGCAACACCTGCTACAAAGTTTTCCCCGTTATCGTAAATTTCCTTGGGGTCTACCGAAATTTCGAAATTGTCCTCATTAAGCTTATAATCTACCGAAACGGCAATCTCCTGTGAAGAGAAAACATAGGTTACCTTAATGCCGTTCGGGATAACCTCGCCAAAAATTTCACCACCGTCAATTGCATCCAATGCGGCAAAGGCCGTGGTTTCCGAAAGGGTTTTGGAATTATAGTAGTAAACAATGATTGGGGATTCTATTTGAACATTGTTTTCAATTTCATAACCCTCATCATCGTATTGTACCTGCATAGCTTCGGTGGGTATTGTGCTGTAAACCTCACCGCTTTGCTTGTCGGTCACTACAACCTGCTTATAGGTGTCATTCCACGACATAATAAAACGTTCGTTTTGACAAATTTCGCCATCAGCTAAAGCATCATCCTTGTA
>JAGAPJ010000028.1 GCA_017623315.1 Clostridia bacterium
ATTCAACTACAAAAACGCTTCGCCGTGGGCTTCCATTGTGGAAATGTATGTATACGCTTGGCGCTCTTTAATATTTAGCGAAGCTTCGGTATATTCACCGAAGGTCGAATAGCCCAACTTTTCATAAAGCTTGGTATCACGCATACGCTTTAAGCATTTGCACGCTTCAACCAAATTTATCCAGGCCGCATTTGCATATAGCTTAATTTGGTTGTCAAGTTCCTGCGCCGCCTGTTCTGTGGCAAGGGCTGCGCCTTCAAAAACTGTCATTTCTTTATTTTCCATTTTCATTACTCCTTATGCTGTTTTAGTTTGTAATATTTTCGGGTTGCCGTGGCGGTCACGCTTACTGCCACCTTTAACCCATTTAAGCCAGGTGTCAAAGAATTCCTTTGCTTCAGGGGTCAGCGGTGTTTTATTGCCGTAACCTTGCACCTGTGTCATTCTGGTACCGTGCATTTCAATGGTGTATAACGCTTTGTCCGGCTCTGCAGTTGACCGCAAAAAGCAAATTGTCAATTTGCCTTCTAAATGTCGTGCGGCATATCCGCCTACACAGTGGTGTTGCTCTTTACCTTCTGCAATAATTTCCGCCGTAGTTTCAGGCACCATAATCAAATACTTATCATCACTGAAGCAATAAAGCTTCTTATATTTTGCAATATACTTCTTGGCAGCTTTTTCCTTTTCGGCATTCTTTTTGGCTTCCTCTTCGGCTTTCTTGGCGTTATATACCTCAACTGCCAAATCGTGATGCCGTTTCAGATGCTTCGGAAATATTACAACGGGGTCCTTTAAATCGTATTTAAGCTTTTTGGCCATGCTAAGATAATCAAACCACTCGATTTTAATCGACGCCACATTTGCGTTGCGTTTACGGGCCTGCTTGTAAATATATTCAAGCTTATCCAAAAGCGGTATTTCAATAGGACAGTTTTCATTAACGGTTATCAAATAGCCATGCTTATGCCTTTCTTCCATCATTTTGCTGTATTTTAATGCAAACTTCATACTATCATTACCTGTGACCTTGGCAAGCTCACGCTTCATCTTTAGGAAATCAAGGTCATCGCCAAGCTCTCTGAAGGCTTTGAAATCCTGCTTTGACATTTTAAAGAATTCGGGCAAGCTCTTCGCCTTCCAGTTTACGTAAGGATGAGATTTAAGGCCAACTTCTACAAGATTTTTAATTACCGAATAATACCCCATCTTTTGCAATATCTCAATTTGCGGGTATTCGCAAAACCGACTTAAGTATTTCATGTACGACACTTCTACGACCGAATAACCTCTGCACTGCGCAAGTTCTTCATAATGGTCAGCATACTCGGCAAGCATATTGTATCGAAGGAAGGTATCTTTTAAATAATTAAGTCCAATAACCGTATACGAATTATCGGGAATATTGTAATACCACGAGGTCGCTTTGTTAAACGGTTCGGCCGCGACCTTTCTTTGATAAAAGCCGCCATAATAATCCTTGTGGTATTGCACCGCTTTACCGGGGCGGAAAACGTACAAGCTTTGGTTATATTCCAAAAACCTCACCTGCGGTCTATGTATATATTCGCTGTACGCTTTTACCGCTATCTTTGCCTGAGCATACACGAGATTCTCGTTAACCTTCTGAATAACAACCACTCGCTGTTGTTCGTAAAGGTTTTTACAGCTTTTCGCCTTACCAATACTTTTTACCTGCGCTTTTTTATGGCAGTGCGGACACACCGCATAATCGTTATGCCTTGCCCGCCACAGCTCGTCCTCTTCGACGGTCATTGTGCGCTTAAAACCCACAATAAAATCCTTGTTGCAGTTAGTACACTCAACGTGACGGTCACCTGAAGGTAAGGTTTCGTAAAATAAATATCTTGAAAACAAACTTTCGATTTCTTTCATTTCGGCTTTGCTGAAAAGCCGAGGCTTTGGCATATCACTCATATTTGCACCTCTCTACATAAGGTCCATAAGTGATATCTTGATATCATTTTTATGGCCGCTACCGTTAACCGAAGCACACAAATCAATTCTCATTTGGAATTCTGCGTCTGCACCGGGGAAATAAAACTTAACCGCTTGCTTATAAACCTCAAGGTCGCTTATTGCTCTGCCGGCTTTTTTTGCAATTTCTTGGCAGCAAGCCGCTACCGTTTTATCGTTTTCAATAATTGCTTGTGCAAATTCATCTTCCTGGCGGCAAAATTCCAATAGTGCCGCTACCGTCGGCTTTAAAATTACATCAGCCGCACCTGAAAGCTTTGCAGTGCTCGCCTCTTTTTCTAACTTTTCCTTTACCCTGTTAAATAAAATTTCATTCATTTCACTTTGCTCCTTTTATTACTTTAAAACTTATTAAATTACTTTAAAATTCGTGCAATAAATCTATTCCGTCAGCCAATCGCCTACCTTCCACTCGGGTAAAACGGCTTGGTCGCTTCGGTACATTATCACACTTAAGTACCAATGCCCGTTATATTCGTTATAACGTGGGTACGTGCGGATAAACTTATACCCCTTATAACGTTTTTCCCAATACGCCGCATCATCAGCACGGCGCTTGGTGAGAAGCTCAACCCCCCTTCGTGTGAATGTGGCATCCTTAACCTTCGTTTCAGGCTTCTCGAGGTTGCGGCTATGCTTAATTCTTCGACGCCCTTGCGCATCCTTAGTAAAGTACCGTGCCGATGCTTCAGGTCCGAACCTTTCGGGCTGAAAACGGTCAGCATTTACTCTTACGCCGTTCGGCCAACAGTCTTCATAATCTTCACGGGCAAGCCCACCCGTTACAAACATGTGAAAATGCC
>JAGAPJ010000004.1 GCA_017623315.1 Clostridia bacterium
CGGCGGCTACGAGGTTGTTACTGCAAATGAAGTGTATACCTGCAAAAAGTGTGTAATTTCGGTTGGTAGAAGCGGCAGCAAGTGGATGGAAACCGTTTGTAACGATTTGGATATTCCTACAAACTCAAACCGTGTTGATATTGGTGTTCGTGTTGAGCTTCCTGCAAATGTATTTTCACATTTAACCGACGAGCTTTACGAAAGTAAAATTTTGTACCGCACCGAAAAATACGGTGACTTGGTGCGCACCTTCTGTATGAACCCCAAGGGCGCGGTTGTTACTGAAAATACAAACGGTATTATTACGGTTAACGGTCACAGCTATGAAGACCCTGCAAAGCAGACTGAAAACACAAACTTTGCGCTTTTGGTTGCAAAGCATTTTTCCGAACCGTTTAAGGATTCTAACGGTTACGGCGAATCTATTGCGCGTCTCAGTAATATGCTTGGCGGCGGTGTTATGGTGCAGCGTTTCGGCGACTTAATTCGCGGCAGACGTTCAACCGAACACAGAATGACCGACAATTTCCTTGTTCCAACCCTTAACGCAACCCCGGGTGACTTAAGCCTTGTACTTCCTAAGCGTATTTTGGACGGTATTATTGAGATGATTTATGCGCTTGATAAGGTTGCCCCTGGTACCGCAAATGACGATACACTTTTGTACGGTGTTGAAGTAAAGTTTTATAATATGGAAGTTCAGATTGATGAAAATCTACAGACCAAATATGACGGACTTTATATTATAGGTGACGGCAGTGGTATTACCCACTCACTTTCTCACGCATCAGCGAGCGGCGTTCACGTGGCAAGACATATTGTTAAATAAAATTAAAATCCCGCAGTTTTCACTGCGGGATTTTTTAATATATAAGGTTATATTCGAATTTCAAGAAAACATTAATTATTTTTCAATCACCATCAATACACCCTCCGCACCGATTTTATTTTCGGGTTCACACAGCAACCCTTCTTTTATACAAGCTTCTATTGTTTCGTGCAAGAACCGAACACCGGCAATACACCCTATATAATACTCATATTCGTTCATAAGATGCTCAGGAATATGCTTTCTCATAAATTCTGATAGCTCTTTTGCAATTCTCTCCACAAGTGCTTCGGTGTTTTCATTAAGAGCAATAGCCATATTATGAAAAGCCTTATCGAACTTTTTCTCATATGCAACTATTTGGGGCAAAAGAATTTTTCCGCATTTTTTAATATAACCACATTCAATAGCTTTCGCGGCAACCTCTTTTTCAGTGTCATTAAGTTCATCGATGCTTAGGGTGCCGTCCAGCGCCTTGAGTGTTAGCAACAACTTATCATCATTGGTAATATTATGACCACAGGCAAAATGTTTTTCTTTCCTTGCGCCATAGATATTCGAAAAATGTACATAACGGTATTTCCATACAGAGTTTGACTGAATACCGTCACAACCGTAAAAACCAAAATTGGGATTCATATCGTCCCTGAATGCCGTAGCAACAGTAGTAAATTCGCGTTTTACGGGTTCAACGTCGGAAAAATAATTTTTCCCAATAACTTCCTTTACTCTTTTTTCAAAAATCCATATAGTTCTTGAAATCAAACCCCACAGAATAAAGGTGGCATCGCTCTGCTTACTCAAGTATGGAAAAAGTAAAATATCTTGCTTTTGTTTCTCAAAATTGTTTTTTAATATTGGAATGTACTCATCTAAATGCTTTTCATAAATTTTATTAGCCTCATCATACTCGCTATAATCAACGAGCAAAATGTTAGTTATATACTTCCCATTATCCAACTTGCGAAGCATACCATATTTACCGTTTTCTCCGTATACCTGAATTTCCAATTCATCTTCAATATACGGCATGGGAACGCAAAGTTCTTCTGACAACTCTTTGGCTGTTTTAGCTTTATCCTTACAAAGATAAATTAGATTTTGTGACAAAACTCTATCGGCTTTAGTTCTTGGATCGTTTCCCATAGGATTGCCTGTCCCGACAATTGCTAAGCGTATAGGCTTTAAAGATAAATTTCTTTCATTCATATTTTCGACCTCTCTTCTGACTGTATTACGTGCAGAAAACAAACGTTGTTTTACAGTTGTTTCATTGATACCAAGTTTTAAGGCAATATCCTTAACTTTCATTTCGTCAAGGTAATACAGCACCATTACCTCGCGGTATGCTTTGGATAGAAAAGAAATCTCTGCAAAGATTTTCTTTATCTGTTCCTGCTCGGCGGCTTCTTCAATAAAGCTATCAATTTCATTTTCTTTTGCCGCTAAAAACAAATCACCGTTTTCAATGCTAATGGTTTGACGGGTTTGATTTCTTTTTTCAGAGTAATCAGCATACACTCTGCGTGCGATTGCCCAAACAAAAGCGTAAAAGTTTTCTATGCCTTCCTGGTTATGTACGGCAGATATTACGGCGAGAATTATGTCCGAGCATAAATCCTCCGCTTCATATGAAGTGTTGCATCTTCGGTATGAAAATTGATAAATCTTATCAAGGAACTCTTTATCGCCAATAAGTTTTAGTATTTCGTTTGTTTTCATCTTGCACCTTTGCTTCAATCATGATTGTTACGCCTATATAGTCGGTAAAATTAGAGGTTGGTTAGGTACTATTTATAAATAATATTTCCTTGGCATTCAACATTACCTTCAATTGTTTTGCATTCAATGCTTCCACCGCAGTTGACATCGCCTTTAATGCTATTGCCGCAAGTGACATTATTTCCGCAGTTTACGGCACCGTTAATTTCACCTGTTAATGAAACGTTATTTCCACAATGAACACCGCCGCCAATTGAACCACTGCAATATAAATTATTACCGGAATTCACATTACCGTTTATAGATCCATTACAAGTGATATTTTGGGCACATTCTTTTATATCACCATTTATTTGGTTGCACTCAATCATTCCGTGGCCTATAACATCACCATTAATACTTGAATCACAAGAAATATTGCCAAAGACCTCAACCTTAAAATATTGACGTGTAGTTTCGTTGCAGTTTTTTGGAAAAGTAATATCTATAGTTTTATCTATGTCATCGACCAACATAACTCTTTTGCCTCTGGCAACTACAACACGTAATATATCATCATTCGGCCAAGAAAATTGTGAAGAAAAATCTTCTTTATCTGTCAGTTCATCTTTCATCAAATCTATTAAATGTACTGCTTCTTCATAGCCAATATTCAATTTTCTTTGCAATAATGATGCAGAAACTTTACCGCTTTCTTTTACAATTTTAACTGCCTTAGAAAAAACAGCGTCTTTTTCAGCATCGTTAACCTCTTTAGTCATAGACATTCTCGGCACAATGCCGAACAATTCATCTATACTTATCTCAAATATATCGGCAAGCTTTGGTAGTAGACTGATATCTGGACAACACTGTGCCGACTCCCATTTAGATACAGACTGGTTGGTTACACCTAACTTTACGGCAAGTTCCTCTTGCGTTAAGCCTTGCTTTTTTCTATAAAAACAAATAGTATCGTTTAACTTCAAATTATCCATAATTACACTCCTTTATATTTCTTGTAGCTACATTTATATTTTAAAGGTTAAAATGTTATAAATCAATAACGCAGTTATTGGAATTTTCCAACTTAGAGTTGGAACGAGTTTTAGCATTATGCCGCCCATATGAAATGGGCGGCATTAGTATATTAAATATACCAAGTATTATCAGGCAGTATTAGTTAACATCCGGTGTCATTCCTATAGCTTTCGCAACCTTTTGCATAGCGACATTGTTGTTTTTTGTTGTCAGTTTTGCAGGATAACCCAAACTCAAAATTCTTTCGGCAGCTACCGAAACAACTGCTTTGCAATAGCCTTTATTACGCTCGGTAGGTAGGGTGGCAACTGCACCTATCTCAAGTTCGTTTTCGTTGATTTTCATTATATCTGCAAGAGATACAATTTTATCATCCTTTATATAAGCAACCGTTCCTAAACTTGCAAATTCATCAGGGTCATCCTTTAATAAATCGTATATAGCAAACCCCTCTTTATAAAATTGATTTATTAGTTCAAAATCTTTTTGCCAATCAAGGATTTTTACATTACTATTAGTGAACTTATGAAGTTTGGATATATCTGAAATTTCGAATTTAATTACTTTATTACTGCTTTCTAATCGCTCTTTTAATGCAATAAACTCTCCGTTATCCTTTAATGTATCGAAGCAATTATCATTTAAGTTTAATAACAATTGTTCACATAATGTTTTATCAGAGTTTGTTGACACATTTTGCGGATTCCATGTTAGTTTACTGAAATAAATAGAATTGTAATTTTGCTCTCCCAAATTAGAAGCGTTATCACAGTTTATTGCGCATTTTTCCGAAAGCAACAAATGTTTGATGACCATATCAATTTCGTTTTTTTGGCAATAAAGCTTTGCTATCATTAAATAATATATTGATAGTTGACCATTGTATAAATCTTCATTTTCATCATCGTAAAGCATCGTTTTGTTGAGGTTAATTGCAGTATCAAGTAATTTAATTCGTTGGTCAACGGTTAATCCTTGGCGCAGTTCCTTATCACAGGCCATTAAATAAAGTATGCTTAATGAATAATGAAGCATCCATCTTAAATTGGTTTGTTCTTGTTTTAATCGTTCCGTCCCAGAATAGATATGACTTAAAAGCATTTCTTTACAAATTAGCATATCAGGCATATCTTCGGCGAGTTTAATAGCCGCGTCTTTTTTGTTCATTTTGGGATATTCATAGCAAAGTATTTGTATAGCACTGTGTCTAATACTATCAATAGTACAATCTTCTAAAATCCTTTCACATAAGGATATAGCTTCCTCAACAAATTTGTGTTCTTCTCTATATTTTTGTTGTTCACTTGTAGCGCCATAAGATACTAAGCCATAGGCAAGATTCAACATCCATTGATAGTTTCTTGGATACAAATCAAGCACTTTACGCGACAATTCAATTTTTTCTAAAATTTTTCCTTTACGTCCAAGTTCGTGGTACTCTTTTTCGTTTCTTCTTAATTCAGTTTCGTTTTCACTTGCTTTCATATCAAGCAACTCATCCGTGCTCACACCAAAAAAGTTTGCCAATTTAGGCAATAGTGTTATGTCTGGCAGAGCTAAACCGTTCTCCCATTTGCTAACTGCTTGGTAAGAAATGTTAAGATAATCTGCCAACTTTTCTTGGGTTACATCCTGTGCTTTACGCAATTCTTTTATTTTTTCGCCAATCTTTAACATAGCATTCACTCCAAATATTTACTCGAAAGCGCTTTCTGATTATAGTATAAATCATAGCAGTTCAAATGTGTATAACATAACCGTTTACCTGTATGCAACCATAGGTTGAGTTGTAATGTTTTATAAATGCCGCCCGCAAAACACAGGCGGCATAATGGTTATTTTACTTTCTCTATCGGCATCCAAATCTGAACGTTACGTTCTGCCTTCGGTAGCCAATGATAGACTGCAAGTTCAGGGGCGTTTTTGAGTTGGAAACCCATTTCCGGCATCCACTCAGTTAGAATCTGAATCCTCAAATTCAGCAGATCAAAATAATCACAAATGGGGCTTTTGACATCGTTAGTTTCAAAAACAACATAAGTAGTTTCAGGGATAACAACGTTTTCCAAACCTAAGTTTTCAACAAAATCAACGCCGGTAACTTCTTTGTTGTAAAGATTATCTCTTTCCCATCCATCTAACAGATGGCAGTAATAATAGTCATAACCTTCATCTGTGATATTGGTGATAACGCAATGTGCATCAATGTTTCGTGATGCACCACGAAGAAACCACTGTTTTCCTCTCGTTGTTACAAAAAGTTGTTCTTCCTGACGTTCTCTGTCCTCACCATAGGGTGCGCCGGTAAAATGCGCTTTGTATCCAGTTAAAATCATTTCCGGCTTCTTTTCAATTCTGTAATTCATAAGTCTACCGCCTTCCAAAGAAAATTTCAGTACAAGACGGGAATAGGATTTCAGCATACTACCGTTATTACGAGCCTGCGACGGCAATATACCGTGGAATTTCTGAAATGCTTTTGCAAAGCTGTCCGGACTTTCATAGCCGTACTTCAACGCAACGTCAATAACCTTTGCATCACTTGTAGCAAGTTCCGTACCTGCAAGCGACAATCTGCGATTGCGTATGTATTCGCCAATGGTAAATCCGCAAAGTATACTGAATACACGCTGAAAGTGGTAGCTTGATGAAAAGCTTTGTGCTGCAACCATATCGTAATCAATTTTTTCAGTTAAATGATTTTCAATATAGTCAATCGCTTTTTGCATTCCAACAATCCAATCCATATTATCCCTCCTTGTCTGCCTATATTCTATCAAAAGGCGATTTTTATTTCCCGATATTATGTGCTTTGTTACGTCGGTTGCTTTTGTGCCACAAAGACATGTGCAAATTCGGTTTCATACTGTTCAATCAATAATAATCCTGAATCTACAATATAAGTTCTCATTTCATCCGGTGTGTCGGGAAATATCATGATTTTTCTCGTTCCGATGTCAATGAACCAGTCTTGGTTTTTATCTATTGATAATACGAATCTGCCGTCATCCTTTAATAAGGTTGCTACTTTGTTTATTGCTTTCTGCTTACCCTCAATGTGCATAAAGGTCAGAGAGGAATAAACGACGTCAAAAATGCGACCGAATTCATAAGAAAGGAAATCAGCACAAGTC
>JAGAPJ010000029.1 GCA_017623315.1 Clostridia bacterium
AAGCGAAACGATATATATAACGCCGTGCGTTGCACGGCACATTTTTTATTATTTATTATTTCTTCTTTATTATTTTTTCTTTTGGGCTTAAGCCCGCTAAACCCCAATTTTATGCCAATATTTTGTTAAAAAAATAACACTTTTTATTATGCCCTACGCACTTGAAAAATTATATAAAATATAGTAGAATAACTTTGTATATCTATATTTTTACTTTATTTAGGGGGAACCCAAATGCAAAAAAAAGAAAAAATTCTTAAGGCAAAGGGCAGGTCTTTAATGGGCACCTTTCTACCCCATCTAAAGAACACAGCCGATCTTGAAACGGTTGTAATGCCCCCCGTAGAAGAAGTTATACTTCCTTTTTCGCAACATATAGGCGCGCCCGCAAAGCCCATTGTAAAGGAGGGCGACGAGGTTTTCGTCGGCACCCTTATTGCTGAGGCAGGCGGTTTTGTAAGCGCACCCGTACACTCAAGCGTTTCGGGTACGGTTAATAAAATTAACGCCGATAATATTGTTATTACCTCGGACGGTAATATGACACCCGACGAAAGCTTAAAGCCCTTTGAGGTTAAAACACCTGCCGATTTAGTTGACGCCGCAGGACAATGCGGTCTTGTCGGTCTTGGCGGTGCAGGCTTTCCGACAAAGGTTAAGCTTTCAATAAAAGAGGGCACAGTTATTGACACACTTGTTGTTAATGCCGCTGAATGCGAGCCGTATATTACCAGCGACTACCGCGAGTGTATGGAAAACTATGACGACGTTATAAACGGCATTTATCTTATTAAAGATATTTTAAACATTCCCAATGCAATTATTTGTGTGGAATCTAACAAAGAAGCAGCAATTAAAAAGCTTTATGAAATTGCTACCGACACACGTGATACCGACGACAGCGTAAAGCTTATGCGGCTTGTTTCAAAATATCCGCAGGGTGCCGAAAAGGTGCTTATCTATTCAGCAACAGGCAGAAAGGTACCTGCAGGCAAGCTGCCGAGTGACGTTGGCTGTCTTGTTATGAACATTACAAGTATTGCCACACTTTACCGTTTTATTAAAACGGGTATGCCGCTTGTTAATAAGCGTATTACCATTGACGGCACCGCCGTTAAGGAGCCCAAAAATGTTATTGTCCCCATTGGCACACCCATTAAAGAAATTTTAAACTTTGTTGGTGTGGATGAGGATTATTCCGAAATTATTATGGGCGGTCCTATGATGGGTGTTGATGTTGTTTCGGCAGATGCACCGCTTGAAAAACGCAACAATGCCATTACTGTTATGAAAAATGCCATGCCCGACGTTACAACTGCTTGTATCCGTTGCGGACGCTGTGCAAACACCTGCCCGATGAGCCTTTATCCCGCAAAGGTGGATTCGTCAATTGAATTTAAGCTTTACGATACTTTAAATTCGCTTAACGTTAATTATTGTATGGAATGTGGTTGTTGTTCATACGTTTGCCCCGCAAAGCGACCTCTTACCCAAACAATGCGACTTGGTAAATCAATTTTAAGGAGGAAAAACTAAAATGAATAAAATTTTAAACGTTTCCTCATCCCCACATCTTCGTCACCCCGACACCACACAGGGCATTATGCTTGACGTGTTAATTGCCCTTGTACCAGCCGCAATTTTCGGCTGTGTTATTTTTGGTTGGCGTTCAGCCTTAGTATTGGCTGTTTGTATGATTTCATCCTTTGTGTTTGAATATTTATGGAACGTAATTTTAAAAAAGCCGCAGTCAGCATTTGACCTTTCGGCTTTAGTTACAGGTCTTCTTTTAGGCATGAACCTACCCCGCTCTATCCCAATTTGGATGGCAATTGTAGGCTGTTTTGTAGCTATTATAATTGTCAAGCAGTTTTTCGGGGGTATCGGCCACAACTTTGCCAACCCCGCAATAACCGCACGTATTGTGCTTATGGTTTCCTTCCCCGCCGCTATGACAAATTATATTGAACCTTTAAGTGTTGACGCTGTTTCAAGCGCGACGCCGTTAGCATCCCTTTACGGCGATGCTACAAGTGCAGTCACCTTAAAGGATGCTTTTTTCGGCATACAGGGCGGCTGCATTGGTGAAACCTCGGCATTTTTGCTTATAATCGGCGGCCTTTACCTTATTTTAAGGCGAGTTATAAACCCCGTTATTCCTGTTTGCTTTATCGGTACGGTTGCTTTAGCTTCGCTTATTGCAGGTCATAATGTTGGACTAGCTGTTTGCAGCGGCGGTTTGATGCTTGGTGCAATATTTATGGCTACCGACTATACCACCTCCCCCACAACCAACTGGGGTAAGGCTATTTTCGGCGTGGGCTGCGGTCTTATTACCTTTATCATAAGATACTTTGGCGCATTACCCGAAGGCGTTTCATATTCAATATTACTCATGAACATTTTAGTTCCTTATATCAACCGCATTACCGCGCGCAAGCCCTTTGGCTATGTTAAAGCAAAGGAGGGCAAATAATTTATGAAGGGATTTTTTAAAAAGCTTTGGGACAACATATCCGCCTTTTTCAGAAAGGTTTGGCAAGCCGTTGTGACTTTTTTCAAAAATGAAAAGGATTCTATTGTAAAGCCCACCGTCGTTTTACTTTGCATTTGCATTATTATACCGTTGGCCCTTGCGGTTACAAATAAGGTTACCGTAAAGCAAATTGCTAAGCTTGAAGCCAAAAATTCAAAGACGGCAATGGAACAGCTTGTAAAAGCTGACACATTTACCGAAAAAACCGCCGACGACATCACCTATACCGTTGCCCAAAATGACGGCAATGACATAGCGTTTATTTTTAAATCATCCGCAAAGGGTTACGGCGGTAAAAATTCGGTTACTGTTATGACCGCTATAGCCCCCGACGGAAAGGTTTTAAATCTTAAGGTTTTGGACGTTGCAAACGAAACCCCCGGTCTTGGACAAAATGCCGCTAAGCCTGAATTTTATTCGCAGTTTAAGGGTATGTCAGGCAAAATTAAAATAACCGATATTGATACAGTTACAAGCGCAACCATTACTTCAAAGGCAGTTTTAAGCTGTGTAAACGATGCTTTGGCAAAGTATGAAAAGCTATCAGCCCTACCCATTACTCTGCCCGAAACCGAAAATAACGAAACGGAGGTTATAGCCGATGAAAAGCAATAAATATTTAAGCACCTTTACAAACGGCCTTATTAAAGAAAACCCCGTTTTACGTTTAGTGCTTGGCACCTGTCCCACCCTTGCAGTTACTACCGCAGCTATTAACGGCATTGGTATGGGTATTGCCGCTACCGTCGTGCTAATATGCTCAAACGTTGTTATTTCGTTACTTCGCAAGGTTATTCCCGATAAGGTACGTATCCCAGCATATATCACCATTATTGCGGGCTTTGTTTCAGTTGTGCAAATGCTTGTTAAAGCATTTTTACCCGCAATTGATGAATCACTTGGTATATATTTACCCCTTATAGTTGTAAACTGCATTATTTTAGGCCGTGCAGAAATGTTTGCTTCCAAAAACGCGCCTGTGCTTTCGGCACTTGATGGCTTGGGTATGGGCATCGGCTTTACCGCAGTTTTAACCCTTATGGGCGGTATACGTGAGCTTTTCGGCGCAGGTATGTTGTTTAACTTCCCCCTAACCGCCGAATTTATTGACCCTATGGTTGTTTTCCTACTTCCCCCCGGTGGCTTCTTTGTATTCGGTATTTTGGTTGCCGTTTCAAACGCACTTGCTAAAAAAGCAGGTAAAAAGCCTGTGGAGCATTTAGGCTGTAAGGGCTGTCCTTCAAGAAGCTTTTGTCAAAAGGAGGAATGTGTAAATGAATAATACTACCATTGCTTCTATTTTATTGGCATCAATTTTAACAAACAATATGGTGCTTGCAAAGTTTTTGGGTATTTGCCCATTTTTAGGCGTTTCCAAAAAGACAAACACCGCCTTTTCTATGAGCGTTGCCGTAATTTTGGTTATGGTAATTGCCACCGCCGTTACCCACCCGTTATACACCTATGTTTTATACCCCAAATATACCTATTTGGAAACTATTGTTTTCATTTTGGTTATTGCCGCTATTGTTCAGCTTTTGGAAATAGTGCTTAAAAAGTTTTTACCACCTGTATACAAATCACTTGGTATTTACCTTCCGCTTATCACTACTAACTGTGCGGTTTTAGGTATAACTATGCTTAATATTACCGACGAACTTAACTTTGTTCAGTCGCTTTTCAATGCTTTAGGCGCAGGGCTTGGATTTATGTTAGCTATGCTTTTGTTCTCGGGTGTGCGTGAACGCCTTGAAACTGCAAATATTCCCGAATTTTTAAAGGGCTTGCCTTCAACCTTGGTTGCCGCCGCTATTGTGGCACTTTCCTTCCTTGGTTTTGCAGGAATAGGAGGTTAAGCATAATGGAAATATTTATTCCCGTTTTAATTATTGCGGTTATCGGACTTATTGCAGGTCTTGGTCTTTCCTTTGCTTCAAAATATATGGCTGTACCTGTAGATGAAACCGAAGCGCAAATACGCGAAGCTCTACCCGGTGCCAACTGCGGTGCCTGCGGTTTCTCAGGCTGTGACGGTTATGCTGCCGCTTTGGCTAAAGGCGAAGCCGAGCCTAACCTTTGTGCACCTGGTGGCGATGCTACCGCAAAAGCAATTGGTGAAATTTTAAAGGTAGAAGTTTCAAACACCCCAAAGGTTGCGCTTATTGCCTGTAACAACAGCTGTAAAAAAACCACCCGCGCCTTTGCTTATGAGGGACTTCAAAGCTGTACCGCCGCTTCACTTTTACAGGGCGGACCGCTTGACTGTAAATACGGCTGTATAGGTCTTTTAGACTGTGTTGCCGCTTGTCCGTTTGATGCTATTGTCGTTAATGACAACCACCCCACTGTTTGTAAGGATTTATGCGTTGGTTGCGGCAAATGCGTAAATACCTGCCCCAAGGGCATTATTAAGCTTGTTCCTAAAGATTATAAAACCGCTGTGCTTTGTAATAATAAGGAAAAGGGCGCGCCCGTTGTTAAGGCGTGTAAAAGCAGTTGTATTGCCTGCACAATGTGTGAACGTGCTTGCGAAAAAGGCGCAATTAAGGTAATTGATAACCTTGCCCAAGTTGATTACACCCTTTGCGACGGTTGCGGAAAGTGCAAAGAGGTTTGCAAAAGAAAAGTTATTATTTAAAATAGTATATCCCCCAAGCTTTTGGGGGATAATATTGTTACCATAAATTTAAAAGTGAGGCACACATTTTGAGAAGCTCTGGAATTTTAATGCCGATATTTTCCCTTGCGTCAGAGGGCGGTATCGGTACCTTTGGTAAAGAGGCTTACCGTTTTGTTGATTTTTTAAAGTCTGCCAAGCAAAGCTATTGGCAAATTTTACCCCTTACCCCCACAGGTCACGGCGATTCGCCCTATAGCTCGTTTTCAGCCTTTGCAGGTAACCCATACTTTATTGATATTGAAATTTTAATTGAAGAAAAGCTTTTAAAGGAAAAGGAATTTAAAAACTATAATTTTGGCGATAATCCCCATAGGGTTGATTACCAAAAGCTTGAAGCAGGTCGCCTTGAGCTTTTGAAAATTGCCTTTTCTAGATTTACACCCGATGAAGAGTATAACCAATTCTTAAAGGATAACGCCTGTTGGATAGACGATTACGCATATTTTATGGCAATAAAAGATGCTAACGGCGGGGCTAGCTGGCATAATTGGCCGCAAACCCTTCGCCGACGTGACAGCGATGCTATGCGTGAAATTGAAAAAGACCTTGAAAAAACCATCGGTTTTTATAAGTTTTTACAGTTTAAGTTTTGTCAGCAATGGTTTAAGTTAAAGGAATATGCAAACCAAAACGGTGTCAAAATCATTGGCGATATACCCATTTACGTTGCACTTGATTCCTGCGACGTGTGGGCAAACACCGAGCAGTTTCAGCTTGACGACAAATATATGCCGACCTCAGTTGCGGGTTGTCCGCCTGACGCCTTTGCTGAGGACGGTCAGTTATGGGGCAACCCCCTTTACGACTGGAAAAAGATGAAAACTGACGGCTATAAATGGTGGGTAAACCGTATGAAGCACGCATTAAAGCTTTACGACGTAGTGCGAATCGACCATTTCCGCGGTTTAGAATCATATTTTTCAATTCCCGCTACCGATACCACCGCTAAAAACGGCAAATGGGTAAAGGGACCCGATATGGCACTTTTCCGTCAGTTTAAAAAGGATATATGTGAAGATTTGCCCATTATTGCTGAGGATTTAGGTTTTTTAACCCCACAGGTTAAAAAACTGCTTAAAGCCACAGGCTTTCCCGGTATGAAGATTTTGCAGTTTGCCTTTGACGGTGATAAAAACAACGACTATTTGCCATATAACCACCCCAAAAACAGTGTGGTTTATACCGGCACACACGATAACGACACCATTATAGGTTGGACAAAAAGTGCCAACCCTGAGGAAGTAAAGCGTGCTGAAAAATTCCTAAACGGCAAGCGTGAGGACGGCTTTAACTGGACCATGATGCGTTCAGCGCTATGTTCAAGGGCTGACACCTGCATTTTAATGATGCCCGACCTTTTAGCGCTTGACAGCCAAGGCCGTATTAACACCCCGTCGGTTGTGGGCGGCAACTGGAATTGGCGAATTGATTCCTACTGCATTAACGACTGGCTTTCAAAAATTGTTGCCGATTTAACCACCCTTTACGGCAGAAACCCTGAATAAGCAAATTGGGGTTTATCGCTTACGCGAAATTCGAAATTTGTAATGCGTAATTCGGAATTATTGTACAAATTAAATTGCATATTCGTAGGGGCGAACTGTGTTCGCCCGAAAGCTCCCTCCTAGAGGGAGCCTTCAGTTTATACAATTCCGTTACCCGACAAACTATAATCTAAACATTTTTATCTACATCTATTAAACATTAAAAACGCACCCTTTTGGGTGCGTTTTTTAATCATCTTCTTCCTCGGCATCCTCTTCCTCATCATCCTGCGGAATAAACTCAACACCAAGGCGTTCAATTCTTATACCGTCTACCTGTAATACGGTAATAACTAAATTTTCAAAGCTAAACTGGCTGCCCTCTTCGGCTTCACCGTCAAGCATTGTTTGTGCCCAACCGCCTATAGTGGCGCTATCAAGCTCGAAATCCTCATCCTCTTCAATGTCAATATCAAATTCATCAAAAAAGTCATAAACACGCATATCGCCGTCGGCTTCGTATTTATTTTCATCCACTTCAACGAATTCGCGTTCGATTTCATCATTTTCGTCCCAAATTTCGCCAACAAGCTGCTCCATAACGTCTTCCATTGTAACAATACCCATTGTGCCGCCGTATTCGTCAAGCACAACAACCATATGGCGCTTGTTTTCCCGCATTTTATCAAGCACGTCGGGAAGGGGCATGGTTTTATGAACCGTTACTGCAGGAATTAAAAGCTCGCGTATATTAACCTTTTTACCTTCGACAAACTTTTTGTAAAAATGGTTAAGGTGTAAAACACCGATTATATTGTCGGCATTATCCTCAAACACGGGAAGGCGTGAGAAGGTTGTTTCGCAACACTTTTTAATGTTTACTTCATACGGGTCGCGAATGTCAAGAGCTTCCAAATCGACACGGTGGGTAATAATTTCATATGCTAACACCTCGTCAAAATCAAGCGCATTTTGTAAAAGGTCGCATTGTTCCTCATCCAAAACACCCTCGTCTTCAACAATGTCGATAATGTTTTCAAAATCATCCTCTGAAACGGCTTCACTATCGCTAACACCCGACTGCCAAAGCTTTGAAACTAAATTAACAAAGCCTGTAACAACAATGTTAAGAGGTTTTAAAACTAAGGACAAGATATAAATTGGCAAAGCGGCAAAAACACAATAGCCTTCAGGCATTTGCTTAGCCAAAACCTTTGGTATTATTTCACCAAAGGTAAGCACCAAAAGTGTCATTACAATGGTAGAAACCCAGGTGTAATCCTCGCCCCATAAATCAACAACAATAATAGTTGCAATAGCCGAAATAGCCATATTAGCGATATTATTGCCAATTAGCACGGTGCTTAAATAATCGTCATAGCTTTCTAAAATTTTCATCGCAGTAATATGCCCTATAGAGCCGTTACCGCTTTTATAGTTTTTAAGCCTAATCAGGTTGGCTGAAGAAAAAGCAATTTCAGTTGCCGAGAAAAACGCGCCAACCATTAAAAGTAAACCAATTGGTATAAGTAAAAACAGTTTATCCAATGTCAGCACCTCCTATGTCGTCCTCGTCATAGATTTCGCCAACAAGCTGTTCCAAAATATCTTCAATAGTTAAAATACCTATAACGTCACCGTTTTCGTCCTTAACAAGACTTAAATTACGGCGATGCTCACTCATTTCACGCAAAACGTCATCAATAGCAGTTTCGGCATTAACGTAAAACGGATAGTCAATAATACTTGCCAAAATAACGTTGTTTTTTCGTTGCATATAGGTTTTTAAAAACTTGCGGATTTGCAAAATACCCTTTACCCTGCCCGAACGGTCAATAACAGGTATACGGGAATGCTTTGTATCCTTTACAATTTGTAAAATTTCGGGGGTTTTAAGCGCAGTGGAAATTTTTAGCACATCATCCCATTTTACCATAATTTCCCTTGCAGTTAAATTATCAAAATGAAGTGCTGATTTTACAAGCTCGCCCTTTTCCTCGTCAAAGCCATCCTCTGTGGAAATGTTTTCCACAATGTCAACAAGCTCTTCTTCGGTGATGGTTTCAACCGCTTCGGTGTGCTTTTTAAAGGGAAGCGACACAAGCGCAGTAAGACCTGTAAACGCCAAAGAAACAGGCTTTAACACAAACAATAAGGGAATTAGAAATGCTGAAGCAAATTCGGCAAATTTTTCGTTGCAGGAAAGCGCAAAGCTTTTGGGTATCATTTCACCCAAAACGAAAATAACTACCGTTGCAACAGCGGTTGCCAAAGTAACCCACGCCGCACCAAATTGCAAGGTAATTGCAGTAGCAAGTGTACCGCAGGCAATGTTAACAATATTATTACCGATAAGCAATACCGAAAGCGCTTCATCAAAATTATCTAAAATCTTAAGCACGCGCTTTGCCGCACGACTTCCCTTTGAAGCCTTGCTTATCATGTGTATTTTGTTAACCGAAGCAAATGCAATTTCGGTGCCTGAAAAATAGGCACTAAGCAAAATTAAAATGAGAAATAAAATAATATTCCCCGCCGGACTGTCGTCCACAAAAACCAACTCCTATTTTTAAAAAATATTTTGTATCTTGCATAATACCATATTTAAACAGTTTTGTCAAATATGGCATCATTAATGTTGACACAACTTTTTTATATTGTTATAATTTATTTAAAAATTGCTGTATATTTTGCACTTTGACGAAGCGAAACGTAATCGTCACCCGCAACTATAATATGGTCTAATAATCTAATTTGAAGCTGTGAAAGTGAGCGGCTAAGTCCTATTGTCATTTCAATATCCTCTTTACTGGGCAATGCACTTTCACCGTTATGATTATGTGAAACAATAACACAAGGTGAGTTATGCTTAAAAATACAAGCCACAATGTCACGCAAATTTACGTCTACCGAATCGGCAGCGCCTGTATTTACAACCTCACTTACAATTAACTTGCCTGCCACGTCTAGACAGGTTACCATAAAGGTTTCTTTTTTATGACCGAGATGCTTTCGAATTAAATATTCGCCCATTTCGTCAATGTTAGCAAAGGAATAACCCTCTTTAAATTTACAGTCTTGATAACGGCGAGCAAGCGGCATTATTGTTTTAATTAAAATTGCAGCATTTTGGGTCATCCCCTTAACTTTCGCAAGGTCTTCTATTTCGGCATCTAACACGCTCGAAATTGAGCCAAACGTATTTAAAAGTTCGTGCGCAATTGGATTAGTATCCTTTCGGGGAATAGCACTAAACAATAAAAGTTCTAAAAGCCGATGGTCCTGAAGCGCATCAAAATCATTTCGCTTTAAAATTTCTTCACGCATTCTTTGGCGATGACCCTCGTGCAGATTGTCATTTTTGTTAGGCATATTTATCCCCCTTTCACAAGTATAACATTTTAATTATATAGCATATAAACAGTTTTTTCAAGGAGATATAATGAAAGAATTCACCATTACCAAAAACGACGCAAACCAACGGCTTGACAAGTTTATAACCAAAACCTGCCCAACCCTTCCGCCTGCGCTTATGTTTAAATACATTCGCACCAAGCGGTTTAAGGTCAACGGCAAGCGTGCTGAAATTAGCGCAAGGCTTCAGGTGGGGGATATTGTTTCGGCTTATATTAACGACGATTTTTTTACCCCCGTCCAGCCTAAGTACGACTTTTTGTCAGCCCCCGCAAAATTGGAAGTTGTTTATGAAGACGAAAACATAATGCTGGTTAATAAAAAACAGGGCTTACTTGTCCACCCCGACAAAAACGAATACGGTGACACACTTATCGCCCGTATTCAGCATTATTTATATAACAAGGGTGAATATAACCCCGATGATGAGCATTCATTCCGACCCGCACTTGCCAACCGTATTGACCGCAACACCGCAGGTATTGTTATTGCCGCAAAAAACGCCGAAGCGCTTCGCATTTTGTGTGATAAAATTAAATACCGTGAAATAAGTAAGCAATATTTAACGGTAGTACACGGCACGCCGAAAGAAAAAAGCGCAACCCTTACAGGTTATCTTCAAAAAAATGAAGATAAAAACAAGGTTTATTTATCTAACCGTAAAACTGACAATAACCTTACCATTGTCACAAAGTACACCGTTTTAGCAAGTAAAAACAACCTTTCACTTTTAGAGGTTGACCTACTTACAGGTCGCACACACCAAATTCGCGCCCACATGGCATCAATCGGTCATCCAATTTTAGGTGACGGTAAATACGGTAAGCTTAAAGACGATAAAAAGCTTGGCTTTAATAAGCAGGCGCTTTGCTCGTATAAATTAACCTTCGACTTTAAAACCAACGCGGGCGAGCTTGAATATTTAAAGGGCAAAACCTTTAAGCTAAACAGCGTATGGTTTGTTGATGAACTTTTTCCAAATACAAAATATTAAAAAAGACACGGTAAAACCGTGTCTTTAATTTTAGTCGTCAATTTCCTTTGCGGTGGCGGAAGCAAAAATTTCATCAACCTCGGTAGAGGGTGCCTTAGTAGCAAGTGTCGCAATTACTGCAGCAACTGCACCTACAACAAAGCCGGGTAAGATTTCATAAATGCCGGTAGGTGTAATTGCGGCAGGAATTATTGTATTTGTAAACAGCAAGAGCCAAGCAATATCTACAACTGCGCCCACAATAATGCCTGTGCAAGCACCGATATAATTAAAGCGACGCCAAAACAGTGAAAGAATTACCACGGGACCGAAGGAAGCACCAAACAAGCCCCAAGCATTTTCAACCATAGCCATAATGCTATTAGCCCAGCTGCTTGTATCGTTTATACCGTCGGCCGCAATAAAGAAAGCCACAACCGAAACAACAAGCACTACAATACGGCCAACCCACAAGATTTCCTTATCGCTTGCTTTGTCCTTTCGGATAAGCGGTTTATATAAATCGCTTGTGAAAGAGGATGAAGCAACCAAAAGCTGTGAATCCGCAGTGGACATTGCCGCAGCAACAATGGCAGCCAAAAGCAAACCTGCAATAAAGCCGGGGAATATTTTTTGAACAATAGCAATAAATATGTTTTGCTGTGCACCTACAGGAAGTAAACTTTCAGCCACGGAGCTTCCGTCAGCAAACAAATAAGTTCTTGCAAGAATCGCGATTGCAATTGCAGCACCCAAGGTTAAAACAACCCATATAATTGCAACAGTTGCAGATTTCTTTATCATTGAAGGCTTTTTAATTGACATAAACCTAACAATTATATGAGGCATACCGAAATAGCCAAGACCCCAAGAAAGACCTGTTACAATGTCGCGCCAATCCGCAGCAAAAGGATTTGTACCAAAGGGTGTAATACCGTCGGCAAAGGCACCTGCAAGTGAAGAATCGAAACTTCCGGTCGCCATAACAATAGGCACAGCAAGTAAAGCAACAAGCATCAATATACCTTGGAAAAAATCGGTCCAGCAAACTGCTTTAAAGCCGCCAAGGAATGTATAAACCAAAATTAGGGCTGCAAAAATTCCCATTGCAAGCATTTCCTTACCTGCAAACCAAGGAATAACCGCACACATAACATTCTTACCTGCAACAAAAGCAGAGGATACATATACTGTAAAGCTTATCAAAAATATTATAGCGCAAACAATTTTAAGCACCGAGCTTTTTGACGCAAAACGATTTGTCAAATACTGTGGAAGGGTGATAGCGTCACCTGCTGCACGTGAAAAACGGCGCAAACGCTTTGCAACAATAATCCAGTTGGCTGCCGTACCAAGTGCAAGACCGATACCAATCCAAACCTTGCCCATACCGAAAGCTAAAATACTTCCAGGGAAACCCATAAGCAACCAGCCCGACATATCAGAAGCCTGCGCACTCATAGCTGTTACCCAAGGTCCCATTGAGCGACCACCTAAGAAATATTCCTTTTCCCCTTCATTTTTAGAGCGGAAAAAGAAAAACATACCTATACCAAGCATTAAAGCAAAGTACAGCAAAAATGCTAACAATTCCATTCTTATCCCATCCTTTGAATTTTCAAAATATTTATACTAGTATAACATAACCTTTTTTAAATTGCAATAATTATTCACTTTTCCGCATTAAATTGCCAAAGCAATAATATAAATTGGGGTTTAGCGCTGAAGCAAAATTCGTAATTAGTAATGCGTAATTCGAAATTATAGAATAATTAAATTGTATATTTCGTAGGGAATGGATTTATCCATTCCGACAAAACAGCAAATAATAAACGGAACGGATTTATCCGTTCTCTACAACGTATAACCAATCCAACCTCACCGATAAACTATAATTTGAAATCATATTAAAACACGGACTAACTTTTTAGTTAGTCCGTGTTGTTTTTATAACAAATTCATAAGTTTTAGCCATTTGCCTGCTTCATCTACCCAACGGCTGTTGTAATTTGAAATTTCATTCGGCTCATTCTGTGTTTGATTATCAAAGGTTGAGCCACCGTGGCCACCATAGGGGTAAATATGCAATTCATATGGTCTTTTATATTTTGACATTGCAGCCGCATAACGCAATGAGCTTTCAGCCGGAACGCAATTATCTTTAGCAGTATGCCATATAAATGCGGGAGGTGTTTTTTCACTTACACATTTATCAAGCGAGAATCTGTTAAATATTTCTTCATCTAAAGGATACTGACCTGTAAGGCTTCTGAACGAGCCCTCGTGACAAATACCTTTCTCTGCAATTATTACAGGGTAAGATAAAATTGAGCCATTCACCGATTTCGACTGTGGGAACACTTCACGCACTTCGGGAATGTCGAAGCTTGTAGAATAATGTGCCGCAAGATGACCACCTGCAGAAAAACCGATTATTGTAATTTTTTCGGTGTTAATGTGCCATTCGTCCTGTTTTTCGTACAAAAGCTCCATAGTAGCGGCAACTTCCCTGATTTGTGTTGGGAACTTATTTGGCGCAACCGAATAATCGAGTATAGCAACATTCATACCAAGCGGCATAAAAGCAAGGGCAATAGGCTCGGCTTCCCTTTGAGAACACATGCAATAACCTCCGCCGGGGCAAATAAGCAAGGTTGGGCGTTTTTTATCCTCCCATTTCATCTCGGACATATTATACTGAATATACATAGTCAAAGTGGGGTCACAGCCATTTTCAGCTAAAAAGGGAAAATAATCCTTTAAATGAATTTTATTAACTTCCATAAATCTTACCTACCTAATAATAAAATACAAAAGCACAATAATGCCTAATACAATACGATAATAACCAAATGCGGTAAAATCGCGCTTTTTGATGTAGCCCATAAGGAACTTTATTGCCGCTACCGACACTGCAAAGGCAACCACAACACCGATAACCAAAACCGCAATTTCCTTATTTGTTATTACAATATCAGCTTCCAAAAAGTCCTTAAATTCAAAAAGACTTGCGCCAAGCATTGCGGGAATTGCCAAAACAAAAGTAAATTCCGACGCAGCAACACGTGAAGCGCCTAAAATAAGTGCACCTATAATTGTTGCACCCGAACGGCTTGTGCCGGGGAATGCAGCGGCGAGTAATTGGAATAAACCTATATATGTAGCAAGTAAAAAGGTGACATCGCCAAGGTCGTTATATTTAGGTGTACGCTTCTTATTAAAGTGTTCAATAACAATAAACGCCACACCGAAAACCGCAAGAGCAACCGCAACACCAAAGCCGTTGTAAAAATACTTATCGCAAATTTCGTCAAGACCTAAAAGCTTAAAAAACACACCGGGTATTGACGCAACCGCAACCTTAAACCAAAGCATCCAGCTATCCTTTTTAAAAATGCTTACACCGATTTCCTTGTTTGGCTTTTGAAAAGGCCAAACTTTTTGCCAAAACAAAATAACGGTAGCCAAAATTGCGCCAAGCTGAATTACCACCAAAAACAGCGACCAAACCTGTGGTTGAATTTTCATTGGTAAAAGCTCTTCTAAAATTATAAGGTGTCCCGTACTGCTTACGGGCAACCATTCGGTTATGCCTTCAACAATGCCGTAAAGAACCGCTAACAAATAATCTAACATATAATCACCATTTACTATTGTAAAAGGGTTGTTTTAAAAAAACAACCCTTTTTTTAAAAAAATTATTTTACACAAATTTCCTTATAAAGACCGATATAAGCGTTAGCGGAGGTTTTCCAGCTATTGTCACAAAGCATTGCACGTTTTTGAAGTATTTTCCAACCTTCACGGTTTTTAAAGCCTTCAACCGCACGCCATATAGTGTTTTGCATATCGTGTGCGTTGTAATTTGCAAAGGTAAAGCCGTTGCCAAGACCGTCCTGACTGTCCTTGATAGTGTCGTTAAGACCACCGGTTTCACGCACAATCGGAATCGTGCCATAGCGTAATGCAACCATTTGGGCAAGACCGCAGGGCTCGCTTTGGCTGGGCATTAAGAATATATCGGCACCTGCATAAATGCGGTGAGCTAGCTGAGGCTTAAAGCCAAGCTTTAACCCAACCTTTTCGGGATATTTTTGTGCCATTTCATAGAAGAAGGTTTCAAATTCCCATTCGCCCGAGCCTAAAATTGCAAACTGCAAATCAGCCTGTAACAGTTCCTCAAACACGTGCTTAACAAGGTCGATACCCTTATGCTTAACAAGACGGGTTACAATACCGATAACAGGCACATCGTCCCTTACGGGAAGGCCCAATTCTTTTTGAAGCTCGGCCTTATTAACTGCCTTGCCTGCCATATCGTCGGCAGTAAAGTTTTTATAAATAAGCGGGTCGGTTTCAGGGTTATATACGTCAACATCGATACCGTTTACAATACCGCAAAGCTTATAGGTAAATTCCTTTAAAATACCATCAAGCCCGTGTGAATAATAGGGGTCTAATATTTCGCGTGAATATGTAGGCGAAACTGTGGTAATTTTGTCAGCACACTGAATTGCGCCCTTCATAAAATTAATGCAGTCTTCATACTGAACAATGCCAAAACGTTCAATTGGAAGCCCAACAACGTCATTATAAAGGTCGTAGCCGTATTTACCCTGATATTGAATATTATGGATAGTGAAAACGGTTTTCATATTCTGATAAAATTCATTCTGTTTATAAAAAGCGTCAAGATAAACAGGAACTAAGGCTGTTTGCCAGTCATTACAATGAATGATGTCGGGCACAAAATTAATATAGGGTAAAACCTCTAACACCGCGCGTGAGAAAAACGCAAAACGTTCAGCATCATCATAATAACCGTAAAGGCTATCTCTCTTAAAATAATATTGGTTGTCAATAAAATAATAAATCACGCCGTCAACGTGGGCTTCAAACACACCGCAATACTGTCTGCGCCAAGCAACAGGAACGGTAATATTGCAAACAAAGGTCATTTTTTGGCGCATTTCTTCACTTATTGTGCTGTAAAGCGGTAAAATAATGCGACAGCCAATAAACCTTTTTCTTAAAGCTTTAGGAAGCGCACCTGCAACGTCGGCCAAACCGCCCGACATAGCAAAGGGATAGGCTTCACTTGTAGCAAATAAAACTTTCATAAATTTTTCACCTTTTAAACAATTTGCGACTTTCTTACAAAGCAGTGATGCTCGGTGGTACCTTTAAGCACAACCTTTTCACTGACAAAGGAATTTTTATCGGCAATAACGTTATCCAAAACGGCATCCTTTGAAACTTCGGTTTCCTGCATAAGAATACAGTTTTCAACAACTGCGCCTTCGGCAACCTTAACACCGCGGAACAAAATACTGTTTTTAACAGTACCGTAAATTTCGCAACCGTCACCGATAAGCGAATTTTTAACCTCTGATTCAATGCCGTAGCGTGTAGGCATATCGTCACGTGTTTTGGTTAAAATGGGGCGTTCTTTATTAAATAAGTCTTTTCTAACTTCCTTATCAAGAAGCGCCATTGAAGCCTGATAATATGTATGTGTATTATCAAGCACAGCAACAAAGCCTTCGTGCTCAAAGCCGTAAACCTTCAAAGCTGACAATGACTTTGGTAAAACGTCCTTTTCATAATTTTTGATTTCTTCATCATAAGCGTCTTTAATAATTTTAATAAACAAATCACGCTTAATTATGCTAACGCCCATGCTGTATGCGGCTTCCTCCACCTGTGACTGTGTCATTTTAGTAATACGACCATCATCAGCCATAGTTAAAACCAGCTTTTTGCCCGATGCTTCGGGTAAGGTGCCCTTGTGGTAAACCACGGTAATGTCAGCTTCTTTTTCAATATGAGCCTTAACAGCAGCGTTAATGTCAATATTAGCAAGTGCGTAAGAGTCACACAAGGCAATATATTCACTGCCACAACGATTTAAATAGTCCATAGCATTGTAAAGTGCATCAACCGTGTCGGTATATTTTCTTATACCGCGGGTTAAATAAGGCGGCAAAAGATATAAACCGCCGTTTTTACGGTCCAAATCCCACGCAACGCCATTGCCAACGTGGTCCATAAGCGAACGGTAATTTTCCTTAGTGATAATACCAACCGAGGTAACACCTGCGTTTACAAGGTTAGAAAGCGCAAAGTCAATAATACGGAACCTTGCACCAAACGGAACCGATGCCATTGAACGATTAGAGGTTAATTTTTTAAGCATATTATCTTGTGCATTTGCAAAGATAATACCTGAAACTAACGAAGTTCTCATATCTTTTCACCCTCCTTAACGTCTTCGGTTATCATTTTATTAGCCGAAACCTCGGCATTTTTGCCAACTGTTAAATTATCGCCAATAACGGTAATACCCCAGTTTTCATTACCCACAACTGCGGGGTCACCGCCGACAATTGCGCCCTCTTCAACAACAACGTCTTCGGCAATAATTGCATATCGCACCTTTGCGCCCTTTTTAATTACAGCACCCGGCATAACAAGTGAATATTCAACCTTTGCGCCTTCCTCAACTGTAACGTCCTTAAACAAAATCGAATAATCCACGTCACCACAAATTTCACAGCCGTTGGTAATAAGTGAATTTTCAACCTTTGCAGTGTCGGAAATATATTGCGGAGAAGTACCTGTGGTTTTGGAATAAATCTTCCAATTTTTATCCGCCAAATCAAGATTAAGGTTAGGATTTAAAAGGTCGAGGTTAGCATCCCATAAGGAATCAACCGTACCAACGTCCTTCCAATAATCGTTAAAGCGGTAAACCTTTAAAAGCTCGCCCGCATTTAGCATTGCAGGAATAATATTTTTACCGAAGTCGTTTGAAGAGTTGGGGTCTTTTTCGTCTTCTGTAAGGTAATAACGAAGCTTTTCCCAGTCAAAGATATAAATACCCATAGAAGCCAAGGTGCTCTTGGGTTGCTTTGGCTTTTCTTCAAATTCATAAATTGTGCCGTCAGGCTTAGTATTCATAATGCCAAATCGTGAAGCTTCTTCCAAAGAAACATCCAAAACGGCAATAGTACAGCCCGCACCGCTTTCAACGTGTTGGTTTAACATGTCGGAATAATCCATTTTATAAATATGGTCACCTGACAAAATTAAAACATATTCGGGGTTGTAGCGTTCAATAAACGATAAGTTCTGATAAATAGCATTTGCGGTGCCTTTATACCAGTCGCCACCTTGCTGACTTTGATAAGGTGGTAAAATATGTACGCCGCCGTCAATACGGTCCAAATCCCACGCTTTGCCCGAGCCTACGTAATCGTTAAGCTCAAGCGGTTTATACTGTGTAAGAATACCAACTGTATCAATACCCGAATTCGTGCAGTTTGAAAGCGGGAAATCAATAATACGGTATTTGCCGCCATAGGGCACTGCGGGCTTTGCAATTTTACCCGTAAGAACACCTAATCGGCTGCCTTGGCCACCGGCCAAAAGCATAGCTACGCATTTTTTACTTTTCAATGGTAACACTCCCATTCTTTAATTTTACCCCAACATTACGTCAGGGCGCAATACATCACATTTATTATAACAGTAAAATTTGGTATTTTCAAGTATTTTTTGTTGATTTTCTAAAAGTGTTATAAAATGTTTTCCTGTAATTTTGTGGAATACATACAAAAAACGACGCTTTTTGACATATAATATAATAAAGCCCATTCAAATGAATGGGCTTAAATTTTAGTTATGATATAATTTTTTGGTTTGGTATTTAGGCTCAAAGGTTATATTAACGCCAAGCTTTCTAAATATCTCCTCATCCACGCGGGAAAGTATAACCGAAGAATGTGCTTCACAGCCCTTTAAGCTGTGTGCTTCCTGTAAGGCTTTTTTGGCAACGTCGCTTGTTACCGCACAAATTGACAAGGCTTCAAGCACCTCGTCGGTGTGGAGACGGGGGTTGTGGTTGCCCATAATTTCGGTTTTAAGCCTTTGCACAGGCTCGATAATGGTTGAAGAAATCAAATCAATATCATCAGGTATGCCTGCAAGCTCTTTCAAACAGTTAAGTAGTAACGCCGAGGATGCACCCAAAAGGCTAGAGGTTTTGCCCGTAATAATCTTACCGTTTGGAAGCTCTAACGCAACAGCGGGAAGGCCTGTTTGTTCAGCCTTTGAAAGTGCGGCTGCTACAACCTTGCGGTCATCAAGAGTTACACCAACCTGCTTCATTAAAAATTCAATTTTAGTGGCGGCGGACATATCACTCATACCCTGAGTAACATTTGTCATTGCCGCATAATAACGGCGAATAATTTCCTGCTTTGCGGCATCACATACGGCATTATCGTCCGAAATGGCAAAGCCCGCCATATTAACACCCATATCGGTAGGACTTTTATAAGGTGATTTACCCATTATAGTCTCCAAAATAGCGTTTAATACCGGGAAAATTTCAATATCGCGATTATAGTTTACCGCCATTTTGCCGTAAGCTTCAAGATGGAAGGGGTCTATCATATTAACGTCGTTAAGGTCAGCTGTTGCAGCCTCGTAAGCGGCGTTTACAGGGTGCTTTAAGGGTAAATTCCACACAGGGAAGGTCTCAAACTTTGCATAGCCCGCTTTAATGCCACGCTTGTTTTCGTGATAAAGCTGCGAAAGGCAGGTTGCCATTTTACCACTACCTGGACCTGGGGCGGTAACAATAACCAATTTTCTTTGGGTTTCAATATAATCGTTTTTGCCAAATCCCTCGTCACTTACTATAAAGGGAATATTGGCAGGATAATCGGGTATAGAATAATGACGGTAGGTTTTAATACCTAACGAATTAAGACGTTTTTCAAATGCTTCAGCCGAATGCTGACCCGCATAGCAGGTAATGACAACACTGCCCACAAAAAGCCCAATTTGACGGAAAGCGTCAATAAGGCGAAGGGTTTCAAGGTCGTAGGTAATGCCCAAGTCGCCGCGGCGCTTATTTTTTTCAATAGCGTCAGCATTAATAACAATTATAATCTCAGCATCGTCCTTAAGCTCAAGCAGCATTTTAACCTTTGCATCGGGCTGAAAACCGGGCAAAACACGGGCAGCGTGAAAATCGTCGAAAAGCTTACCGCCGAATTCAAGATAAAGCTTGTCGCCGAAGCTGTCTATTCTGTCGCGGATTTCCTGTGATTGACGTCTTATATACTCTGAATTGTCAAACCCGATTTTTTGCATTTTTTACTGCCTCCCCCGATTTTCAAAACATAGTGGTATTATAACATAAAACCCCTTATAAAATAAAACAAAATTTTTCAATTTAAAGCTTTTTCGGCAATAACAACAAATTCGTCATAACCGTATAGTGTATTTACCACATCCAAAAGCGCCGAAGAAGAAAGATTTTTAGGTAAATTCAAATGTTCCATAAGCTTTTGGCGGTTATTAGCGCTATTTTCGGTGCCCGAAAGCGAAAGGGCATAAAAATCGGCCTTGGTTATTTTCTTAGTATTAACCGAATTTTCACTACCCGTTATGCCGTATTTTGAAAGGGTTTCTAACAAAATCTCCTTAGAAAGCCCTTCAACGCCTAAATAACCCTCTTTAGAATGGGTCGCCTTGCGTTTTTCCTTACCCTTTAGCTGTGGAACGTAAACGTTAATTATTTTACCGCCCGCCGCAATATTTTTAACGTAATTTCGTATAACCTGTCCCGCACCGTCGCTGTCGGTCATAATTATTATGCCGTGAGTTTGCGCAAGAGTGCGTATAAGGTCACACATTTCTTTATTTTTAAAAATGCGAAAGCCGTCGGTAGAAATTATTAAGGTATCCACCAAATTTTCAAGGGTGATTTTATCGTACTTACCCTCAACGATAATTGGCATCTGAAGCTTAATCAACACTTTCACCCTTTACCGCAATATATGAAAGCTTAACAACAAGCTTTTCAAGCAACACACGGTCGTCACCGCTAAAGGATTTTAGCGCCTTGTCAGCATCAACAAGCGCTTTAAAGCTTAACCGAAGCTTATTAAAGTCAAGCCTTTTAAGATAAACCGTAAGCTTTTCAAGTACAAAGGTGCGGTTGCCGTATGAGAAATCCTCAGCAATTTTTGAAATTGAAAATCCCTTTGCCCTGCCAATTAGTACACGGTAAATATCCACGTAAACTGCCGAAATTGTGCTTAAAATTATAATCGGTTCGACCCGCATAAAAAACAAATCGTCCAAAATTCCAAAAGCCAACTGTAATTCACATTTTAAAATTTTTTCAGTTAAAGCATAAATGTCCGATTCAACCGTTTTTACCGAAACGCTTTGCACAATTTCCTTGGTAATAACCTCGCCCTTGGCATAGGCGCAAAGCTTTTCAAGCTCGTGTCGTAGGGTGTTAATATCATCCCCCGAATTCTCAATTAAAAACCTTGCGGCGCCGCTTTCTATTTTACAGCCACGCTTTAATGCGCCGTCTAAAAGCATTTTTTCAAGCTCGGCTCCCTTGCGGTGTGTCAAATTAACCGTTAAACCGTTTGCGCTGTCACAGGCCTTTACAATTTTGTCGAATTTTGCGTTTTTCTTAATTTCAAACTGGAGCGCGTCAAACCATAAAATAAACACAGTAGTTTCGGGCAGGTCGCCTATTAAGGTAATAAGCTTATTAAAATCGTCACTATCACAGGCGGAAAAGTCAAAATCCCTTAAAACAACCACCTTTTTGTCGTTCATCATCGGAAATTGCTGTACCGCATCATAAACCTCCTGTAACGAAGAATCTGACTCAAAGCGTTGGTAATTAAAAACGTCATCGGTTGTAGCAATACCATTTGCTATTTTTTCGACATAAAGCTTTTTAAGATATCCGTCCTCACCCAAAAGGATAAAAAGGTTTTTGTCCCCTGTTTTTATAGCTTTTTTTAACGCTTCCTCAAAAATGATGGCCATTTTAATTTTTCACCGCCTTCGATAATCTTTTTATTTACAACACTTTTTAATTTTAACATATTTTCGCGCTTTGCACAAGCAAGTAAAATGCACAAAATTAAGAATATTGCTACCGCTGACACAGGTGCCGCCCAATTAGGCAGATATGTAACAGCAAATTCGGCGCTGCCAAAGTAATTTACTACCGCATTGATATATTTAATTATCAATGACGTTATGTAAAATATAACGCTACGAAGCGGAAATAACACAAATCCCAAAATACACAAACGAATTACAAGGGTTATTGCATAGCTTGTCAGCAAATTTGAAACAAGCGACATATTTGAAACGTACCCAAAAACACTTATGGTAACAGGAAGTGTAAACAATAACGCTGAAAGTGTAATTAAAACTGCGGAAACAACCTTTTGCATTATTTTTAGTTTAATTATTCGGTTTTCACGCAAGAATTCACTAACAGGCAACGCCACCGACAAAATACCAAAGGTAGACAGTACCGAAAGCTGAAAGGATACGCTGAAAATTGCCAAGGGGTTTAACAGTAACACTATGCTTACCGCCACGCCAAGACTGTTTTCAGGATTATACCTGCGGCCAATAAGCAATGCAAGCGAAATTACAAGATAGGTTAAGCCCGCACGCATTATTGACATTGTAAAGCCACACACCGCCGCTACAGATAATACGGTTATAAAAATTGCAAAAGCCTTTAAAAAGCGGTTATAGATAAACTTATTTACAAACAAAAGCGTAAATCCGACAATAATCGACAGGTGCATACCCGAAACAACCATAGCATGCATTACACCAGCACTTTTAAGGTTACTGTAAAAACTGTCGCTTAAATAGGTGCGGTCACCTGTTAAAAGCGCAAGCATTGTTGCGGCTTCGTTTTCACCAAAATATTTGAAAATTTCGGTTTTAATATACTTTCTAAAACGGTTTATACCGCTTAAAATAAAATCGTCATTATTGGTTAAAACAATGTCCGATAAATCGGCAAACAAATATATTTCTTGCGAATAGAAGCTTTTTGCGGTTATGCCGTCTTCAATTTTACTTAGCTTTGCTTTTGCACGAAAGGTTTTACCAACCTCTATTTTAGGGCCGCTGTAATTAGCGCTCAGCTTATCACCCTTTTGCAAATAATCACAGTCAATAACTTCAATATCACATAAATAACTGTCGGTATTATTTTGCGAAGCAGACACTACAACAAATTCGCCAGAAACCATCATAAAGTCAAGGCTTTCACAGCGGTCAATATCGTTTAAAGTATGTGCAGCAGATAGCATTGTTAAAAGCAATAAAATACCACACAAAACAAAAACACCGCTTTGGTTTTTATAATTTAAAATAAACATTAAAATTATACACAAAGCGGCAAAAATTATAGCTGTGAAAAATGAATAGTAAATTAATAAAACCGAAACAGCCGACGCTATACTTAAAAACAGCATAGGTCTTCGCTTTAAAAAGTTTAAAACCGTAATCGCCTCATTTATCATTTACAAATTAAAAAGAATATAGTATAATATCCTCAATGGGAGGGTTAGTTATGAAAAAAATCAGCCTAATTAAGCTTTCAATAATACTTACCACAATATTTTTAGTAATACTTATCGGCTTTGCGGTAATGCTTCCGTGGCTTGTAACCTGGTATGTGCAAATTGCAGGCAGGCACGAAAGCCTTGCCACCACTATGATGGTTACCTGCTATCCCTGCGCACCCTTTACTGCAATAGTTTTGCTAACACTAAGAAGACTGCTTAAAAATATTGATGAAAAAATATTTGATAAAGCCCAAAACGTAAAGCTTTTAAAATATATGGCAATAAGCTGTGTTATAATTTCAGTTATTACCCTAATTGCTGGTCGCTATTACCTGCCCTTTTACATTGTTGCGGCAACCTTTATGTTTTTAGCACTTATAATTTTTTCATTCCGTTCGGTTGTTTATGAGCTTTTTACCGACAAATAATACCATAATTCGACAAAATTTTCAATATTATTTAAAAATAAAAACACCAAACATTTGCAAAGCAAATATTTTATACGCAAAAGCGAATTTCATAAAAAAGGACTTCACGAAATTGAAGTCTTTTTTTCGTGCGAAAGAGTAAGCATAAATATTGTATCAGCTCCGTTCGACAAATTAGAATTTGAATAGCAAGATTTTTTGAGATGTTATTGGCTGTTCATAACACATAGTAAAATGCTCTAAAACCATTGAAAATAAAGGAGTTTTCGCAAACAACTCATTTCATCCCACTATACGGTGTTACACTGTTTTACCCTTGTCCCGAGAGATAATAAGGGCAAAAGCTAGGGCAAGAATCATCAAAATTTTAGTTTTTAGATTTGGGAAACGAACTGTTGCAAT
>JAGAPJ010000030.1 GCA_017623315.1 Clostridia bacterium
ATTTATTTAAAATTTCCTTTTCGGTTTCAAAAATGCATTCTTTTGCTGTTGCTTTAATAATGAAATAAAGCGCGATTAAGTTAGCAACAGGAATCATACCGCAAATTATTCCGATAACACGAATTTTTATACCAAGCTGTGAGGATGTAAGATATACGCAAATTATACCATTCCAAAAAACTACAGCGTTTATGCAAATACAATAAATTGCGCTAAGCGAATAACCTAAAATACTTGTATCCAGCACGCCTGTTAAAAGAAGTATGTGATAAATTGCTGATACTATTACCGATATATAAAACGAAAAGAGTAGTACTGTTCCATGACAACAAACCTTGTTTTTGAAGCTTTCAGTTTTAAGTGTTAAAAATCCCGAAATAATATTTACAACCAAAAACAATGGAACAATAATGCATAATGTGCTTGGTTTTGTTGCAATAATCAGCCAACAGTTTGATAAAAATGAAGCAAAAATAGAATTTATAATTACAGAAATAATAAAACGTTTTTTCATTTAATCACCTATTTTTACAAACCTCTTTTTTTAAGGTCATAAACCAAATCAACATAAAATTCACGCACATCAAAGCCTTCGATATTCTTTTGGAACAGGTCGGTTATATCACAGTGGGAAATTCCGTAATTTTTGCGTGAGGATATAAGGGTGAATTTTTCGCCAAAAGGGAAGGAATCTTCACCAACAAGACCGTCATTTGTTCCGTCTGATTTTTGTATAAAACGGGTTGTAATATCAAACGTGTCGCCAAAGCGGGCGTTTTTAGGCAAAAGTGAGCCAATGCTTTGTGTAAAGAAATAATCGGGTGTGGGGTGTCTTTCGTTAAATTCAGCACAAGACGAAGCGGTCAAGTCCTGCATTGCAGCTAAAAAGTCGGGCTTATGGTCACCAAGTTTTTTAAGGGTATTATTATATCTAAGTGCAATAAAGTTTTTTGCTTTTTTAGGTATTTTATTCAATAGATAATCGGCATATTCACATCCCTTGTGGGGTGTGCTTATTGTTGTAAGGGAAGCAACATATTGTCCCATCCCCAAATTTTCAATTGCATAACGGCAGTCAAGTCCACCTTTTGAATGAGCAAGAATATTAAGCTTTTCACATCCAAAGCTTTCGCAAATTTCTTTTACACGGGCTGTAAGCTCCTCAGCACTGTCTTTAATGGCAATAGCCGACTGCTGATTACCATAAAACACCCTCGCACCGTTTATGAACAGTTCATTTGGAATGCGACCCCAGTAATTAAGGTGCTTTTGGTCCCTAAAACACACACCGTGCACTAATAAAATTGGATATTTTGTGGCGCATAGTTTTAAATGACGGCGGTTTTTATTAATTTCTTCCTTTGCGGTTTCAAATTCTATTTCCTTAAAAATAGTTTTAAGAATGTAATATAAAACAATTAAATTTGCACCGGGAATAAGCCATAACAATACGCCTAAAATACGAAGCTTAATGCCAAGCTGAATCGAGGTGGTGTAAATACAAATTACAGCACCTAAAAAGAAAACAGACAAAAAAGCATAGCAAATCGTAAGGCTTATAATTAAGTCCCAATAATTATTCGGAATCGTAAAGCAGGCAAGGATAATGTGATATAAAATAGAAATTAAAGCGGTGTACAAAAATATCGAAAGCATTGCCGCTCCGTGAAAACAAATGATCCATCTTATGTTTTTTGTTATGGGAATTTTGACGCCGGCTAATAAAAAAATTATGGTGTAAATCGGCAAAAATGCTGCAATAAGCCAAGGTGTTACATATTTTATTAACATAAATGAATTTACACAAAGGGATAAAATTATAACATATATAACATTAACCTTTGCTAATTTTCTTTGCATTTTTTCACCTACTTACAAATCTTTTTCGTGTAAAATTACACCATTATGTTTTAATATTTCTTGAAGCCTTTTAATATCAATTTTTGAAAAATCATCCGTAATTGATGCTGCAACACCTGCGGCTTCGCCAGTAACGGCACAGCAAGGAATAACACGCATTATATCCCACATACTGTCAGTTACACTTGTGCATCTACCAGCCACAATAAGATTTTTAATTTCTTTCGAATAAAGCGTTCTAAATGGCACTTCGTAAACAGGACCACGTTTTCGCCAGTCAGATACCATACCAATAGAATCTTCAAAATATGTATGCATTTCGGCGTCGTGCAAAATATATTCGCCGACAATTTTTCGTGTCATTCTAATTTGTGGGGTAGTAGCGATTGTAGTAGGGAATATGGTATCGTCTTTTTCACGTTTTTTAATAATATCGTTAAGTGTTGAAGTGTGAGAGAGTCGCATCATTTCGGAAAGCTCTTGTCCGTCCAGTCCCGTAAAACGTCGATTTATAAGATGGTTTTCCTTATGTTCTGCAGTTTTTTGGTCGTCGGGAATATCGCAAAAACCTAGTGTATTTAATTTATAACCGTCTTTACCGCAAAAATAATACCAAGCCGCAAGCACATTACCTTGCTTAAAGGTATCACACGGTGAGCCTGAAAAATGAGCAATATCACAGTCACCCGTAGCATCAACAACATTTTTGGATTTTATTGCCTGACGTCCGCTCTTATTTTCTATAATAACTGCATTAATTTTACTGTTGCAAACGTCAGTTGCAACCGCATAACTGCCGTAAAGGATTTCAACACCCTCGCGAAGTAATAATTGTTCACTTAAAATCGCAAAAAGTTGTGGGTTAAACTGTACTTCATAGCGCTTATCCTTTTCGGTTTTTGTACCAATATTATCAAGCCAATTTTCAGGATATTTATCCTCAGCACCCATTTTAATTGAAAGTCGGAAAAGTTCTTCAGCAATTCCATAGGACACTTGATGACCTATACCGTCACAAAGGGGAAGATAAATGGTTACAAGTCCAGCAGTAGCAAGACCGCCTAACATATACGATTTTTCTAGTAAGATAACTTTTTTGCCTTGTCGGGCGGCGGCAAGTGCGGCGGAAATGCCTGCAAAGCCACCGCCACAAATCAAAACATCGCATTTATTAGTTATGGGAGTATTAATATGTTCTTTTATCATAAAAAACTTCCTAGAATTAATATATATGAAATTATAGCATTATAAAATATAAAATGCAATGCTTTTCGGCAAATTATTACCATTGAAAGCTATATAATAATGTGATATAATAATTATAATAAATTGCAGGGGCGTGAAAATTCTATGACACCTAAAATAATTAAAATTGACCCGTATCTTACACCTTATAAGGACGATTTGATTTTAAGAATTAATAATTTTAAAAACAAAAAACGTGAGCTTTGCGGTGAGGAAAGCCTTATTGACTTTGCAAACGGTCATAACTTTTTCGGTTTTCATAAAACAAAAAACGGTTGGGTCTATCGCGAATGGGCGCCAGGTGCCGATAAAATGTACCTAACAGGTGATTTTAACGGTTGGGATATTTATAAAACCCCAATGACTCGACTCGAAAACGGTGTGTTTGAAGTTGATGTGGGCAATGAACTTGAAATAGGTATGAAGGTACAAGCCATTGTCGAAAAGGAAGGTCAAATTCTTCGCCGTGTGCCATCCTATGCAACTAGGGTAGTGCAGGATGAAGTGACTTATTGGTGGTGTGCTGAGGTTTGCGAAATCAGCAACCCTTATGATTGGGAAGACGAAAAGTTCAAAATGCCCAAGACACCACTTATATACGAATGTCACGTTGGTATGGCACAGGACAAGTACGGTATTGGTACTTACCGTGAATTTGCCGACAATATTTTACCCCGTGTTAAAAAGCTTGGTTATAACACTGTTCAAATAATGGCTATTATGGAGCATCCGTACTATGGCTCATTCGGTTATCAAGTGTCTAATTTCTTTGCACCGTCATCACGTTTCGGTACTGCGGATGATTTAAAATATCTTATCAATAAAGCACATAAAATGGGTATTGCTGTGCTTTTAGACATTGTTCATTCACACGCGGTTGGAAATACAAACGAAGGGCTAAATATGTTTGACGGTACCGATTATCAGTATTTCCATACGGGTGGCAAGGGCAACCATCCTGCTTGGGGCACAAAGCTTTTTAATTACGCTAAAAACGAGGTTTTACACTTCCTTTTGTCGAACATTAAATATTGGCTTACCGAATTTCATTTTGACGGCTTCCGCTTTGACGGTGTAACCTCAATGCTTTACCACGACCACGGCTTAGGTAGTGCTTTCGTGAATTATGATATGTATTTTTCAATGAATACTGACACCGACGCTATCACATATTTAATGCTTGCTAATGATTTAATTAAGGAAATTAATTCAAAGGCATTAACTATTGCCGAAGATATGTCGGGTATGCCTGGTATGTGCTTACCAATTAAGGATGGCGGCATTGGTTTTGACTACCGTCTTTCAATGGGTGTGCCTGATTTATGGATTAAATATCTTAAAGACGTTTCGGACGATTATTGGAATATGGGAGCACTTTGGTGGGAACTTAACTCTAGAAGACCTAAAGAAAAGGTAATAGGCTATTGTGAATCGCACGACCAAGCGCTTGTTGGCGATAAAACCATTATGTTCCGCCTTTGTGATGCTAATATGTATTATTCAATGAATAAAGGCAATAACGATTCGGTGATTTACCGCGGAATTGCACTTCATAAAATGATACGCCTTGTTACATCTTCATTGGCAGGTGACGGTTACCTTAACTTTATGGGCAACGAATTTGGCCATCCCGAATGGATTGACTTCCCACGTGAAGGCAACGGCTGGAGTTATCATTATTGTCGTCGTCAATGGTCTTTGGTTGATAATCCAGACCTTATGTATATGGGGCTTAATGATTTTGATAAGGCGATGATATCACTTCTTAAAAAAGAAAAAATTTTTACCAAAAAGGCTGAATTATCATTAATTCACGAGGACGACAAGCTTTTGGCATATAAAAAAGATGACGATTTATTCGTTTTCAATTTCCATCCTTATAAATCATTTGAAGGTTATGCAATTCCTGCTGAAAGCGGGGAATATAAGGTAATTTTATCAACCGATGACAGCGAATTTGGCGGTCACAACCGTGTTGACAAGAAATACATCTATAATACCGAAGAAATTAACGGTCGTGAATGTGTAAAGCTTTATATTCCATCAAGAACAGGCTTCGTTCTTAAAAAATTATAATTTTAACCGACCTGAAATACGGTCGGTTTTTTTATATTTTTACGCCTTTTGTAAATAATAAATATGAGGTGTAAAAATATGATTGAAAGAATTGGCAAAACAATAATTTTAAAAAACAAACCAACAATAATAGGTTATGGTTCGATAGTTGGTAAAAAAGAACATGAGGGACCTCTTTCAAATGAGTTTGACGAATATATTGATGATAGCTATTTCGGTGAAGAAAGCTATGAAAAGGCTGAAAGCAAACTACAAAAAAGCGCGGTAGAAAATGCACTTAAAAGGGCTGGACTTTCAAGCGACGATATTGATAATATCTTTGCAGGTGATCTTTTAAATCAATGTATAGGCTCGTCGTTTGGTTTGCGTGAATTTGGTATTCCTTTTATTGGACTTTACGGCGCGTGTTCAACAATGGCGTTATCAACAGCATTAGCTTCAATTTTTGTAAACTGTGGTGTTGCTAATAATGCTGTTGCAGTAACCTCATCACACTTTTGTTCGGCAGAAAGGCAATACCGTTTTCCCCTTGGCTACGGTAACCAACGCACACCAACTGCACAATGGACTGTAACAGGCTCTGGCGCGCTTGTAATAGGTGAGGGCGATAATTCACCTTATATAAATGCGGTGTCATTTGGAGCTATTCAGGACCTTGGTATAACCGATACAAACAATATGGGTGCTGCTATGGCACCTGCCGCTGCTGAAACTATTGCAGAGTTTTTTAAAGATACAAAAACAAATGCCGAAGATTACGACATTATTTACACAGGTGATTTAGGTAGAATTGGTACAGATTTGCTTTATGATTTAATGGATGAAAAAGGGTATAACCTACGTTGCCGTCATGCCGACTGTGGCAATATTATTTTTGATATTGACAAACAAGACGTACATGCAGGTGGGTCTGGCTGTGGTTGCTCAGCATCGGTTTTAGCTTCATTTGTAATGCACCGTTTTGAAGAAGAGCAATTTAAAAATATATTATTTGTTTCAACAGGTGCATTAATGTCACCAACATCTGCATTGCAGGGCGAAAGCATACCTGGAATAGCGCATCTTTTGAATATTAAAATAGACACAAAATAGTTTTTGCTAAAAAAATATGCTAAATTATAATAAAAAGGCTTCCGTTTGGAAGCCTTTTTAAATGTTTAAAATTAAAACTGCGATGTTAAAATAAACTATAAGGGAAACAGCGTCAACAATTGTTGTAATAAATGGACTTGCCATAACGGCTGGGTCAGCACCAAGCTTTTTAGCTATAATCGGTAAAACCGAGCCGACAACCTTTGCAACGATAATTGCAATGAATAA
>JAGAPJ010000031.1 GCA_017623315.1 Clostridia bacterium
GATAGCCGTAGGCTTAGTTTCTTCTTTCGGCTTTGCCGTTGCTGTCGGCTCTGTGGTGGTCGTGGTCGGCTCGGTTGCCTGAGTTTTGCTCTCAATCGGGGTAGGCTCTTTTTCTTTCTCTGTCGGCTCTACCGCCGCCACAGGCTGTGTTGTTTCGGTAGGTGTTTCTATTATCGCCGTTTCAGATGCTATTGTCGGTGGACTTTCGATAGGCGGTGGTGCGGTGTTGCCACCGCATCCTACCATACTTACCAGCACCCCACAGCAGAGAAGAAGGATTATGATTTTCCTCATATATCCTCGACCTCCTCCAGCCCTTGCATCACTTCCACCATAATGCGCGTTGCGAGGATAAATCCCGAACTGAACGCCTCACGCTCGGTGATGCAGGACAGTTCGCTTGTGCAGTCCTTGAACTTTTCAAAGGTTTCTTTTTGTTTCTCTGTGAGTCCCGAATTCAGTTCTTCCTCGTTTTTGCATATCAGCTTGACGAGCTTATCCACGCTCGTTCCTCGCTTGATATACCTTTCGTGCGGACTGATGTTGCCGTAGTACAAATCTTCGAGTGTTGTCATGTGCGTTGCACCTCCTTTTTTGCAACACAAACATATACCACAACACCTTTCACAAGTCCAGAGATTTTTATAACAAATATTAAAGCGACAAGGATTTTCGTCCTTGCCGCCAATAGATAATTTGTTAATCATTCAAGTTTATGTGTTTTGGTGCGTTGATTTTATATGAAATTATAGTCGTGTAATTTCGATGCACTTCAAATGTAATGTTTAATTCCTGATTATATTGATTTTCGAGAAGATCTTTATACATAAAAATAAGCGAACTTTCAGTGCAATATGTTTCTTTTTCCGGTAAATTTGCTGTTGTTATAATACTTAATTTACATGAAGCATCACATTTTAAAATGCTTACAGGCAAAAGTTTATCATCGGTTATTTCACCAGAAACCCATTTGCATTTCAAATCAGTTGCCATTCCAAGACCAATATTGTGAATCTCTAAACTTGTTCCTAATGATGAACAGGAATCATTTTCCGAACGAGTTATCGTAAGCCATAAATCAGGCAAATCGCTGCCACGTTCTTCTTTTAACATCCACTTACCAAATTCAACTTCAAGATAAGGAATTTTTTCAAGACGCTTTGATTCTGCTTCACGCCTATGCCCGTCTTTAATAGTCCAGGCAACACCTACGAGTGTAATCAATCCACCAAATAATGCGCTCGCAATTATTAAAACTATATTTTGAAGAGATGGATTAGGAATAATATAAATTAAATATATAGTGATGGCAATTCCGGCAACAAAATCGTGAAGCATTGCAACCTTGCTTACAACTTTCCTTGAGATAACAAGGTTTGAAAGGTTTGTAAATATTATTACCATACATAAACCGCCGGTAATAAATTGCCATAATAAAGAGTGTGAAAATATTGATATGTAAAACGCATCTGCTAACCAATAAAACAAAATGTATTTTATTAAATTAATTCTCGTTGTCTTTTTTTGCTCGATCGTATATGCATTTTTGATTTCGACATATTTCCACAAATTGCAAAGCGTAATAGGTACTGCAATAGCAGTTGTAATAGCGCTTATCCACCACCAAGAATAATTGACATCATAATAGTTTGTTATAAAAGCACTAATAAAGAAATACAGTGCCACTGCAGACATACCCCTCATAAAAATATCATGAGGCTTAAATTCTTCCGGCTTATTTTTTCCCTTAATATATAGCAAAACACTATCGATGATGAAAACAATCAAAGAAGGAATCCATATAATATATGCAATTTTAAGCGGAAGTACATCAAAGAGAAATGGTATGATAAAAAATAATATCATAGCGATTTTTGGTATTATTTTATAAGCAATGGTTTTTACAACTTTTGATAATAAAGGTAAAAACCTTGTTCTTAAAGTATCAAATACTTTAGATATATGAACTGCCACTTAATCATTCCTTTCTTTAAACTTATTTTTGTTTGCAAATGAATTACTTCTTCACTTTCTTGAACACAAAAATATATTCATGCTTGAACAGATAAAAATCACTTGCTAATGCGCGATAACGCCAAATAGCTTTTTGATTTGACTTGCCTTTGGTATCTTCAAAATTTTTGACCAATATAGCCTTCAACTTAAAACCGCGAGACAAGAACAAATTCATACAATAGAATCCCAAAGGTACGATCTCACTATTGGCATATTTATCACCGATGACACAAGCACAATATCTGTTCTTTTCTAAATACCTTGATGTGTTATCTATAACTTCACCAAAGGATTGATTAAATTCTTCAAGAGAGTTACAGTTCGACAAATCTTTTTCGTTGTCACTAAACTTAATAATATCCCAGTACGGCGGATGATATATCACAAACTGAACTTTATCAATGCCGAAATGATGCAAACGATCTTCAATATTAGCCGTTCTGCTATCGCCAACAATAATTGTTCCTTTGAAATCTTTTGTTTTTTCTTGCTCCACCAAATCGTGCGCTGCTTTGGCGACATCTTCCTGAAGTTCAATTCCGATGGCATTTCTGCCCAATCTTTGAGCTTCAATTAAAGATGTTCCTCCTCCGGCAAATGGATCAAGAATCCAATCACCTTTTTTCGTATATCTTCTGAACAATTGATTTGGAATTTGAGGAACAAAGTTGCCGTGATATGAAGCATTATGAACACCGGACTTATCTCTCTTATCAAATATCCAAAGAGAATCAGTAAGAATATCTTCATACTCTTTCCAGTTATTCATATCCAAATCATTATAACGAGCCATAGATTACTTTTCCTTTATCTTCTTATTGAGTTCCTTGCGCCACTTTGAAGGATTATGCCAAAAGCAACCGACACAACCGATATCGTCTGAATAATTCTCATCACCAACATACCAAAATTCAATCTCTTTATAACCTTTTCCGCGTTTGTTGGTTTTTACACATTCCTCACAGATTCGAGATTTTAAGAGATTGTTAGGGCTTGTTAAAAGCATAAACTTTGATTTGATTTGTTCATCGGTCAAATTAGAATTATCATCTTCATTTGTGGTCCAACGTACCTGAGGCGTTCTATGGTCAATCTCTAAAACCTTTGCAGCTTCAGTTCTCATTGAGTATTCATCCACACAACCAAACAATTCCTTTGCTCTTTTGGCAACTTTGGCAGGAATGCCTGTTCTTGCTTTAAGATTTTCTGTAACGATTTCAGTTGATTTAAGTTTTCTGTGCACAGTTTTAATGCCGCAATTAGGGCATAAGATCATCTTATACCAATTGCCACTCTCATCTTGATCAAGTTGGATACCTTTTTCCTGACGCCAAACTTGCCAAGTCTTAGCTTGGCCACTTAATAATTCACACTTTGAGCAATGCCATTTACAATCAGACATAGTTTCAAAATCTTTATATTGGTTACTACCTTCTTTAAACGGGTTCATAAATTATCCCACCTTAATTTTTAGATGAGATAATTATAACATAAAAAAAGTGACTTCACAAGATGAAGTCACTTTTTTATCAAACAATGTAGATATTCCACGGTTTTATCACTTTTATGGTTTCTATTTTCATCCGTGTCTGCTTTGAACCTTCGATAGTCGGTCGAGAACATTTCATATTCGCCATATCTTTGCATTACTTCTCGAATCGTTTCGAAAGGCATTAAGCCTTCATTGTTGTAACTTAAGAATATGTACTCGAAGTTTGCGTTTCTTATTACGTCATCAAAGGCATCTACAACCGTTCTTGGTGAACAGAAATCGCTTTTTTGCTTGCTGTAATCACGTAATCCGGTTTTACCTTTAAGTTCGGGTGAGTCATATCTTGCTATGGTTTCGAGAACATGATAGTTGGCACAATATTGTCGTGCATTATACGGCGGATCCAAGTATAGTATATCACCACCAATTGTTTTGATTAGATCAGAGATATTCTCGTTATATGCTTTGCTTGATTTATCGCCATCAATGATAGGGAGTAGTTCTAACTCAAATTCTTTAGCTGCAGATTTTTTGATCTGTTTTAGGAATGCACCATATACCGATGCCGTGTTAGCATATTTATCAATTGAGTTAATAAGACTTGCGAGAAGATAGTAGTATTGAGCTTCGTCAATATCTCCACAATTCTTAAGTCGTTCCAACTCTATTCTAATTGAATCACATTTCTTGCCGTTTTCATCGGTGAAATAATTTCTTCCGCTACCGGAACCGGCACAATAGTTTTTGTAGATAAACCCTTCTGTACCTTTCAAGGTGTTAAGGTGTTCAAGAATTCTTACTTCAAGGGGAGGAACATTTTCAATCAAATGTTTATTCATTACATAACTGTAATATTGAATATCATTTGCTAAAACTCGGTAGCCCTTTTCCTTGAATGTTTTTCCTACCACACCCGTTCCTGCAAACAGATCAGCAAACACCTTGTTAGTGTTAGTTCCAGCAACAGTTGATATTGTTTCGGTAAGAAAGTCCATAAGCGAATACTTGGAACCTATATAATTCATGTCCTCACCTCACTTTCGTCTTTGATTATATCACATCTGCTTTTATATATCCAGCTTTTTTAGAAAACTTTTTCGAAGGTAATATCTTCATCAATATCAAACGCTATATACTCTACCGCAGAAACAGAAATATCATCTTGCGTTGGATATACAAGAGTATTAGATAAATTATGAAATCTTTCTCGATTTCTATCATTTGTTTTCTTAGCTATAACAATAGGATAAATCGTTATTTCTTTGCCGGTATATAAGGAACACCAATAATTCTTTACCCAATCAATATACCAAGGCAACTGATATGTAATTATGCTATCGTATGGTTCTTCGTCTTTTAGCTCAATTATATTAATTCTTACAGAACTATTATCTTCTTGAACTGTAACAACATCAATTCTTTGCATTCCAACACCACAGGAAACTTCATTGCCGATCCAAGTGGCTTTTTCTTGTTCAATATGGAGAATATCACATAATGGTTGTTCCAAACAATTTTGAACGATGTATGCCTGCAAATGCGTTTCAAAGGCATTACCACGGTGACATTTTACCAACAATCTATCTTTAATGGAAACCGAATTCGTATCTCCCTCATATTGTGAGGATTCATTAATAGTAATTATTTTATCTTGATTTGTATTATAAGAAAATGCTGTTCCATCCAAAACAGTGTTTGAGTTCTCGTTTCTTATTTTATTAATTAGTTTATCTGCTTCATAGTCAGTAATCATAGTACAGCCACGATTACCTTTGAGTTTTCTGTAAATAAGACTCCAACACATTTCGCTTGGATGATTAATTCCATCCAAAAGGTCTAAAGCTTTATGTTCAGAAACTCCATTTGCATAAACTTCATCCGGTTCGATCCTAATGCGCAGATTCAAATCTTTCCCCATTTCTGACGAAAGATAATTATTATAGTTAGAATCGTAAAAAGGAGTTCCTGCTGCTTTAAATACGCCGTAAAATTTCCCTTTGCCATTATTTCCTTGAAGATAGAAAACAATTTTGTCATTAGGTCTAACTCGTGAAATATCCGCAATCATTGCTACAATATTTTTTTCAGAAGTAGCAGGTACGCCATCTTTCTTTTTCTTTGGGTTTTGGTAATTGAAATCCTCCAGAAATGGTGCATCACAAGAAGCACCCGTTCCTGCAAACATATATTCAAGATGATATTTAAAAGTCTTTGTATCAACAATAAAAACGTGTGTCATAGTAAATCCCCTTTGTATATTTTAAATATTATAGCATATTTTGTTATTCTCCACAATACGAAATTCAAAATTTATACCATACAATAACCGACAATTAACTTTACTAATCCACAGTTGTATGGTATAATCAAGAAAAACTAAAAGAGGTGTAAATATGGCCGATTTTGAAGATAGATATTACTCAATGCCTGAGATCTGTAAATATCTCGTTATTAGCCGTGATTCTGCGCTGAAATGGATTGCGAATAAAGGTATGCCGGCACATAAAGTCGGCAAGAAGTGGAAGTTCAAACTTTCCGAAATTGATGCTTGGGTAAACAGCGGACAAGCGGAGGAATAGTAAAATGAATAAATATTTATCACTTTTATACGATAGAAAAATAAAAGAGGCAGAGAGTTATAGAAAATCTATGGTTCCTTGTAAACTTCTAAAGTTTGTTTCGCTTACGGATGATGTCAAAATGAACAACAACAAGTTTACAACGCTAAAGAAAGAACAAGCGTGGTTTTCCTCTGTAGAAATGCTTAATGATCCGTACGAGTTTAAGTTTATGTTTATTGATGAAGACAAATTAAAACAGCATGGATATACAAATGAAATAATTTGCAAATTTAATGAGTTTTTTTCAAATAACATAAATCAATGGTCGGTCTTATCTTTATCGGCTGCATCTATTGACTGCCTTCCAATGTGGGCTTATTACACTAATAATTTTCGCGGGTTTTGTATTGAATATGAAGTACAGCGACCAGACGCCATTTTTGCTATTGCGTATGAGCCAAAAAGGATACCTATAGCAAGTATCTTTGCAAACTTTTTCAATGAGTTTAAAAAGATGATTGATCACGGTGAAGAAACCAATCCAGAAGTTGAGTTTTATTCAACAATTTTAAGATGTCAATTACATTCTAAACATAATTCTTGGAAACACGAAAATGAGTTTAGAATTTTGTATCCATTAATTGAAAAGTATGGTCAAAATGTTAATATCAAAGATGTTGGTTTGAAAACAAATAGAATTATTGCGGGACTGAATTGTGCCACAGAAAATAAAATCATACTTAATGAAATTTTGAACTCTTTGGGGTGCGGGAACATATTGGAATCAAAAATCAGTGGGAAAGATTACACAGTATTTAGTGAATAATATAAGGAGGTTTTGTAATGACAGCCGTAATATATGCACGATATTCAAGTGATAATCAGCGCGAAGAGTCTATTGAAGGTCAGTTGCGTGAGTGCAAGGCTTTTGCTGAAAAGAACGATATTCAAATCGTTGGTACATATATTGACCGTGCTTTCTCTGCCAGAACGGATAACCGTCCTGACTTTCAGAAAATGATAAAAGATAGTGCGAGCAAAAAGTTCGAACTTATCATTGTATGGAAACTCGACCGCTTTGCCCGTGACCGTTATGACTCTGCTCATTACAAAGCTGTACTCCGCAAAAACGGTGTTAAGGTTATATCTGCTACCGAAAAGATTTCTGAGGGTTCGGAAGGTATCCTTATGGAAGCGGTGCTTGAAGGCATGGCGGAATATTACTCTGCCGAGCTTTCTGAAAAGGTTGTTCGTGGTCTTACCGAAAATGCTTATAAATGCAAATTCAACGGCGGCACTTTACCGTTGGGATATACCATCGATAGCGAACAGCATTTTCAGATAGATCCTTTGGTTGCGCCTGCCGTTCTGGAAGCCTTTAAGCGTTATGCCGAAGGTACATCGATGACCGAGATTGCACAGGAAATGAACGCCAAGGGGTTACGTTCTGCATTTGGCGGCAAAATCGGTGTTGATATGGTTACACGAATGCTTAAAAACCGCCGTTATATCGGTGAGTTCAAATATCGTGAGATTGTTCATCCGCACGGTATCCCCGCTATCATTCCTGATGAGTTATTTGAGCGTGTTCAGCGACGTATGGCTTCGAATAAAAAGGCTCCGGCAAAACATAAAGCCGAAGACGAATATTTGCTGACCACAAAATTGCGTTGCGGTAAATGTGATTGTTTTATGGTTGGTGAAAGTGGAACAAGCAAGACTTCAACGGTATATCGTTATTACAAATGTGTTGGTGTTAAAAAACACAGCGGTTGTGATAAGAAAACCGTTAAGAAAGATTGGATAGAGGATTTTGTTGTAAAGCAAATTGAAAAAGTGCTTTTTGATGATATTCTTCTTGAAAAGATTGCCGATACCATAATGGAAATCCAAAGTAAAGAGAATACTGTTTTGCCTATGCTCAGAAAACAGTATGCAGATATTCAAAGAGGTATTGATAATCTTCTGAATGCCATTCAGCAGGGCATTGTTACTCCATCCACCAAGCAACGTCTTGAAGATTTGGAAAAGCAGAAGAGCGTAATCTCTGTTCAAATTATCAAGGAGGAAATGTCAAAGCCGTTGCTTACAAAAGACCAAATTCTCTTTTGGTTCCATCGTTTCCGCAAATACAATACTCGCCGTTTAGATCATAAGCGCAGACTGATTGATAGCTTTATTAACACGATTTATCTGTATGATGATAAAATGGTGATAATCTTTAACTATAAGGACGGCTCTGAAACCGTCAGTCTGAGTGAAATTGAAAACTCAGATTTAAGTTCGGATTTAACTGCATCCGCTCTGCCAGAAAAACCGTCGACTTTTGTCGGCGGTTTTTTCAACTAAATCCACCCTTTCGGATGGGTGAAATATTGCTTCGCAATGTGAATTCCTCACTGCGTTAGGGTGAAATCGCTGCGGCGGTGGGTGGATTTAATTTCACATTTTGCGTCAGCAAAATATTCCATCAAAGGCGTTAGCCTTTGATTTCACCGTGAGCGTTAGAGAACGATTTCACTTTTTATACCCCCCGTCTCCGCCGCCCTGCTTGAAATCTTCACGAATTTGTGGTATAATAGAGCAAAGAAAAGTGGTGAGCGTTATGAATTGGCAAGAATTTCATTCGGCAATTCACGAATATTATCATATAGAGGCAGAAAATACAGTAACTAAAATACCTTTTGAAAATATAATAGATGTCAATGCCAATACACTTATATATAAAGACAACTATGGAAATGTATCTCAAATTAATCTCGATAATTGTGTAGAAAATTTTTCTTTTGCTTTGGGTGAAAAGTTGAAAAATCTTTCTGGACAAACTATATTGGCAGTAGGCGGCAGATGTTTTTCAAAGCCAACAGCGTTTTACGAATTTTTTACAGAAGGTCACCACATACGATTTTGTATGCCGCTAAAACAATCACCCTTTGACAAATTCCTTACAAAGATTGGTTGGAATGTCAATTCCGGTGCCTTTTCAAAGTTTTATTCGTTGCAAGAAAAACTTAATTCTTTTGGATATTCAGCTATTGATTTAAATTAAATTGTTATTTTTATTTGAACAGACCTCGTATGCAAGCATAACATTATATTTTGTACTAACACGCCAAAAAGGCAGTCTTCGGACTGTCAGAGCCGAACCTGACCGAGCACCGCAGTGCGATAATGAATCCTTCTACCACCCGCCATATCTCAACCTCAGATTTTAAAAATCTGAGGTTGAGATTTTTTATATTTCCTTGATTTTATTAGGCTTTTCTTCATTTAATCCTATAAAAGTTAAACCACTATGGTGTAAAAATCATAGTTTTCTTTGTTTCATGGTTTTTTTCAGTGGTGCACTATGTAAACGATAAATTCATTGGCAATCGATAATCTTGTGGGATAAACGACAAATTTTAGCCTTTAGACATGATGTTCTACCAAAAAGAGATTGTGTTTATCTTGAAAAGAACATTAGAAAAATGATATAATAGGCATGTCTATAAAAAGGGGGGCACTTCTATGTACGACTACACTTTTGGAAATTTTTTATATTCTTTGAGAAATGAAAAAGGACTCTCTCAAGCACAACTTGGAGAATTGCTCGGCGTTACAAACAAAGCAGTGTCAAAGTGGGAAAATGGTAGCGCAAAGCCTAACACCGTTTTAATACCGCGGATTGCCGAAATATTTGGTATTACTGTAGAAGAGCTGTTCGCATGCAAAAGACTAAAAAAAGATTGTGAGTATGAAAAAATAAAGAATTATTTATCTTCTCAAAAAAGAAAAAATGCAATCATCTCCTCTGTTTTTCTTTCTATCATTATTATTCTTCCACTATTATTGATTGAATTTATCTGTGTCTTAATGGGATTTCAACTGCCGGATGCTATTGCAGGGCCTCTCGGTTCCGTTAGCTTCATTTTTGCCTTTATCATTTCGTTAACAGCGTTTGTAATTTACCGAAAGAATTTCATACAATCCATTACACCAAGCGAAATCGGATATACACCCAAGTTTGTCGGTCTTGTGAAAAAAGGACTTTTGGTTACTGCAATTGCATGGTGGTTTCTCGTTGTATTGCTACTTCCAATCTACTTGGTGATTTTGAGTTTCTCTTCTGATTTTGTACCTGCCAATATTTTTCTTGCAATTGTTGTGTTTGTTTTAATTGTTCTTTTTGGTGTTTTTATTTGCTTTGCTAACATTAAAAGATTATTAAAAATTAAGCCTTCAATGCAAACACATACAGAACGAAAGCCGATTCGTTTCTCCAATCTACCAATTTGGGCAAAAATTTGTTATGTTTCAACTATTGTACTTTCTCCATTCGTTTTGAGCTTTCAAATATTGGGTATTCTCCATAGTGGTTGGTTGCTCGCAAAGTGTATATTCCTGATGCTTTACTTAACAGTCGCATGTCCTCTTATTATTTACAACATTAAAAACAAATGAGGAATATTCCAAAATACTCTGTAGGGATTGCTCTCTTACATAGCACGATTTCATTCACCCCTCTTGTCCTCCCCACAATTTTATGCTATAATCCTTTCAACAAATTTTAATTATGGTAACGAAAATGATAAGAAAAGCAAATATTAACGAGCTCAATGAAATACTTGAAATATACGCCTATGCCAGAAGCTTTATGGCGCAAAACGGCAACCCCACCCAATGGGGCAACACTACGCCGAAAAAGGAATTGTTGGTAAAAAATATAAACGACGGCTTACTTTACGTGGTTGAGGAAGGCGGCAGCTTACAGGGTGTTTTTTATTTTAACCTTGAAAACGACCCAACCTATGAAGTGATTAAAGACGGCAGTTGGTTAAGCGACAGGCCGTACGGTGTTATACACCGTATTGCAAGTGCAGGCAAGAAAAAAGGTGTGCTTAAAACCTGTATTGATTTTTGCCTTAAAAAAACTAATCATATTAGAATTGACACCCACGAAAACAACACCGTTATGCACCATTTGTTAACTAAATACGGTTTTTCAAAACGTGGAATTATATTTTTGGAAAACGGTAACGAGCGTATTGCCTACGAATATATTGAATGATAATTTAAAGCATCAACGTCGGTGCTTTTTTAATAAAATATAATAAATTACACAAAATATCAATAATTGCATTTTTAAAAAATATATGTTATATTAAGTTTACAATCTTTGGAGAAATACTTGAAAGGTGTATATTATGAAGCTTAATTACAAACGCGTTTTGCTTGTTGGTATGGCGTTTTTCTTGATTTCGGCATTTTGGCAAGCCTATGACGCAATAACACCCCTTATTTTAACCAACCACTTCGGTTTGCCGCAATCGGTTTCGGGTGCGGTAATGTCTATCGACAACGTTTTAGCGGTATTCTTACTTCCAATTTTTGGCGCATTGTCCGACAAGAAAAACACCCGTTTCGGCAAACGCACCCCCTTTATCTTTTTTGGTACAATTGCGGCGATAATTTCATTTATCGCTCTTACCCTTGTTGATAATTATCAACTTGCAAGACTTGTAGCAAACGGTGTTCCGTCAATGCAAGCAGCACGTGAGGAAGCATTAAGATTAACCCTTGAAAATCCGTGGCCGCTTATCGGCTTTATTGCAACACTTTTGGTTGTGCTAATTTCTATGGCAACCTTCCGTTCCCCTGCCGTTGCTTTAATGCCTGATGTTACGGTTAAGCCCTTGCGTTCAAAGGCTAACGCAATCATTAACCTTACAGGTACTGCAGGCGGTATTATCGTTCTCATCTTAGGCATGGTTTTTGCAACAAGCAAAAACCTTTATATGCAGTACACAGGCTATGTTGCTGCAGTTTGCGGCGTTATGCTTTTAGGCTTTATTCTTTTCCTTTTAACTGTAAAAGAGAAAAAATGGGCTGAGGAAATGGAACAAGACACCATTAAATACGGTCTTGATACTCCTGAAGAAGCTATCGCAACCACAAAAAGCGGACTTACAAAGAGTGAACTCTCTTCCCTTTTGTTAATTCTCGCTTCGGTTGCTTTGTGGTATATTGGTTATAACTCAATCACAAGTAAATATTCGGTTTATGCTACAAATGTTTTAGGCTTTGACTATAACTTTACACTTATTGTCGCACAAGCCGCAGCGGTTGTTACCTATATCCCCGTTGGTATGATAGCTTCAAAAATTGGTCGTAGAAAAACCATTTTAGCAGGTGTTTTAATTTTTGCGACCGCCTTTACAATTGGTATTTTTATTACACCCAAAACCCCTGAAATTATTATGTATCCTGTATTCTCACTTGCGGGTATCGGTTGGGCAACCATAAACGTTAACTCCTTCCCGATGGTTGTTGAACTTGCCAAAAAGGGCGACACGGGTAAATACACAGGATATTATTACACCGCTTCAATGGCTGCCCAAATTGTTGCCCCAATTCTTTCAGGTATACTTTATGACGCTTTCGGTATGCGTTTTGTGTTCTTCACCTTCGGTGCAATTTTCGTGTTCTTCTCATTTATAACAATGTTCTTTGTAAAACACGGTGATTCAAAACCCATCATGAGTAAAAGCAAATTAGAACAGCTTGATGTTGACTAAATAAATTAAACGGTAGAACCCAAAAAGTTCTACCGTTTTTGTTATTCAAATTCCAATTTGTCGGGGTGACGGAATTGTACAAACCAATGCCTCCATCTGACGAGGTTAGCGTAGCGAGCGACGCGGTAGTGAATAACAGTCCGGTGGACTGTTAGAGCCGCGGAGGGACCGAGCACCGCAGTGCGAGAGGTGGATTTTTGCGAGCAAAAAGACGGAGGGAGAGAATAAAAAAAGTCGTTATTTAAAAGATTTCTCTCCCTCAGTCACTCGCGCCTCGTGACAGCTCCCTCGTCAGAGGGAGCCAAGAATATACCAATTCAACTGAGCGATAAACCCCAATTTATTATTTTTTAATAATACCATAACTTTCAAATGTGTTTACAGTACCATTGGCAAAATATTTAATATGCACTGTTAGGCGATTATCCTCTATGCTGATTTCCGCCCAAGAATTTGTGTTTGATTTCGCCTTAATTTCATAAAGACTGCTGTCTGCATTACTGTCTGGCGAACGGTTTTGGTTACCCGAAGGACCGTGCATTGAATAAATAGTGCCTGTGGGATTAACAGTATATTTTACCGAATTCAAGGTTTCATAAGTTGGTGCCGTATCGGCAGTGCCGTCCGCTTTAATGGGATAGGTTTTAGAATAAGCGTGGTCATGACCCTGCAAAACAAGGTCTACCTTATAGTCGGCAAATACCTTAACAAGTTGATTGCGAAGTGCAACTGATATTGCATTATTGCTTGGGTTAGAACCGTATTTCCCAACCGAATACATTGGGTTGTGCATTGAAACAATAGTCCACTTTTTATTGTTGCTTTTAAGCTCGTTTATAAGCCAGTTATACTGTTCTGTTTCAAGTCCGCTGGTTATAGTATTGTTTGTATTAAGCATTATAAACTTTGCGTTGCCATAATTAAACGAATAATAATAGCCACGGGTTGTGCTTGCTTGGCTAGGTATTTTATGGTTAAAGTGCTTAAAAGTTTCGTTACTGCCTGCACGGTATGTGGTTTCGTGATTACCCGAAAGCGCCATAACAGGCAGCTTCATTAAATACTGCGCGTTAAAATCGAGCATATTTTTCCAATAACCTTCATATTTGGAATATTCAACAAAGTCACCAGTATGAAGCATAAAATCGGGTGTGCTTTGCATTATTCCTTTAAGCGTATTTGCAAAATATTCACCTGTGCCATCGCCCGAATAATCATCGGTTGCACCTGTTACCTGCGAATCACTAACATGTACAAATTTAAATGAATTTGCAGTTAAATTGCCTGTTTTAAAGGTTGCTTTATTGCTAGTCGCCTGTGCGCCCTTATCGTAAGCACGGTAAGTATAAGTGGTGTTTTGCTTTAGCTTCACATCAACCTTACAAACGTAAATATATGTAAGGCTTGGCATATAAACCGTTTCTGTTTTAACGGTTGCCTTATATTCCTTACAGGTGTTTTTATTGAATTTTTCACCCTCGCAAATTTGAATGACAGGGTCTATCGGTTCAAATTCGCTATTCCAAGTAAAGCCATAGCTTGAAGCCGCTGTATCATAAAGGCTTAGCGTAACAGAAGTGGGTTTATAATAAGGCCTTTGCGAATCGAGAACTTCAGGATATGACGAGGTGTTATTTGTTGAAGTATTAGAAGAATTTCCGCTTGATATGTTAGAAGAATTGTTTGATGAAACATTTGAAGAATTATCCTCTACCACAGGGGTTGAAATTGAATTTTGAGGTTTACCCTTATCGTTTGACGGCTTTGGCGACTCTCCACCGCAAGCCGCACAACAAACACAAATGCACAAAGCTAAAAACAATGTGATAAAACGGGTTATATTTTTACTCATAAAAGCACCACACTTTCAAGTTTATACTAATATTATAACAACTCCCCTAAATTGCAACAAGGTAAAAAAACAATTGTTTTTTGTGAAAAATTAAACCCGTGCAATTATTGATTTTTACAAAAAATCACAGTATAATATAAATCAATAATTACTGTAGGTGATATTATGGATATTTTACATTCGGGTGAATTATATTTACCCAACAACGACGATATTATGGAAGAGCAATTTAAATGCCTTGAAAGGCTATATGATTTTAACCAAACACGACCACTTGAGCAGGAAAAACGCCAAAAGATGCTTAAAGAAATGTTTGCCGAAATTGGCGAAAACTGTTATATCGAGCCACCTTTTCACGCAAATTGGGGCGGAAAACATTGTCACTTTGGCAACAATATATACGCGAATTTTAATTTAACTATGGTAGACGATACACACATTTATGTGGGCGACAATACAATGTTCGGACCAAACGTTACCGTTGCGACCGCAGGGCACCCCATTATGCCACAACTTCGCGAACAGGGTTATCAATACAACTTCCCTGTGCATATCGGTAAAAACTGTTGGATAGGGGCGGGCGCACTTATTATACCTGGTGTAACTATTGGTAATAATACAGTTATAGGTGCAGGCAGTGTTGTTACAAAGGATATTCCTTCAAATGTTGTGGCGGTTGGTAACCCCTGCCGCGTTATGCGTGAAATTAGCGACCACGATAAAGAATTTTATTTTAAAGACCGTAAGATAAGCGATAATATTAAAGCTAGCATAAAATAAATTGAGGTTTGTCGGTAACTTTTTTGATATAACCTGTAGGGGCGCAACTAATCAAACATCCCTACAAACTATAATTTGAACTTGTTATAAAAAACTGCGGTGAAAATTCACCGCAGTTTTTTATATTTTAATTACTTTTTCAATTTGCTTTCTTTATTAGATTTTGATGCTTTAGCAACAATTGCAAAAAGCGGAATTAAAGCAGCCACGTTAGGAAGTACCATTAAGTAGTTAAAGAAATCGGTAAGCTCCCAAACCAAATCGTTCGACAAAAGTGTGCCAAGGAAAATAAACACAATTGCAATTACCGAATAAACAATGGTAGCAGCCTTGCTGTTTTTGAAGAGGTACTGAACGTTAACCTTACCAAAGAAATTCCAACCGATAACGGTAGAATAAGCAAAGAACAAAAGGCAAATTGCAATAAAAATATTACCAATGTTTCCGTTACCGAATGCATTACCAAATGCGGTTTGCATTGCGTTTGTTTTGGTAATGCCCGAGGAAGCCAAAACCTCAGCATAATTAGCACCGTTTGCAGCGGCTAAAGGACCGTCACCTACAAAAAGGCAGGAAATAATAACTAAAGCTGTCATTGTAAGTACAACAAAGGTGTCAATAAATACACCGATCATTGCAACTACACCTTGGTCATGGGGCTTTTGAACATTTGCCTGTGCGTGTGCGTGTGGTGTTGAACCCATACCTGCTTCGTTAGAGAAAAGGCCGCGCTTTGCACCTTGGCTGATAGCAGTTTTAATTGCAAAACCAATGCTACCGCCAATAAGAGCAGAGGGTGTAAACGCATACTTAAAGATTACGCCAAAGGTTGCAGGGATATACTGAATTCTAATACCTAAAATAACAAGACCGCCAAGCAAGAAGATAACTGCCATAATGGGAACCAACTTTTCAGTAACCGATGCCAAACGGCTTACACCGCCGACAAAAATAAAAGCTGAAACAATTGCCAAAATAAGACCAACAACCCAACCGTCAATACCGAAAGCAGTATTGCAGGATTCAGCGATAGAGTTTGACTGAACCATGGTGCCCATAAAGCCAAGAGCTAAAATGGTTGCAACTGCAAAGAAGCCTGCAAGCACCTTACCAAATACACCCTTATATGCCTTGCGAATGTAGTAAACAGGACCGCCGTGTACCTGACCGTCAGCACCGATAACACGTGTATCCTGCGCTAAAACAGCTTCGGCATAAATTGTTGCCATACCCAAAAAGGCAATAACCCACATCCAGAAAATTGCACCGGGACCACCAATTAAAATAGCGCCCGAAGCACCAACGATGTTACCTGTACCTACCTGAGCCGCAATTGCGGTTGCAAGGGCTTGGAAGGAGGAAAGACCGCTTTTGCTTTTGCCACCCTTAAGTGAAAGGTTGCCAAAAACCTTCTTCATACCCTCACCAAAGCAACGTATCTGTACAAAGCGTGTTGCAATTGTAAAGAATAAACCTGCGCCTACAAGCAAAAATATCAAAATATAGTCTGATAGGTAGGCATTTACTGTTTGCACTGCTGATAACAATGCCGCTAGAAATTTTTCCATTTTCCATTCTCCTTAAGAAAAAATAAAACCGAACTGAAAAAACAGTTCGGCAAAAGTACAAAATAGTAGAAAAAAATACAACCTTTGTCCTTTTGCCTGAGAGATTAACGGTTAAAACCGCCTTGCCCCTTCGGCATCTGATTTAACAGACTTCTCCAAAGTGCTATCAGTTCACAGTCACTTTCGCTTCTGCAAACCTCACATAGCTTATTCAGTTCCCAATAAGTATACCACAAAAATTGTAAATTTCAAGTGTTTTTTTAAATTTTTTGTTGACATATTAAAAAAATAGTAGTATTCTTTTATGTTGTAAAATATATATTATATAAAGGAGATACATATATGCTTAAATCTGAATACCTTAAAAAAGTATATGCCGACGTTGAAGCACGCAACCCCGGCGAAAAGGAATTCCACCAAACAGTTTATGAAGTTTTATCTTCTATTGAACCTGTTGTAGAATCTAACCCCGAATATGAAAAATGGGGCATTATTGAAAGAATGGTAGAACCCGAAAGACAAATTATGTTCCGTGTTTCTTGGTTAGACGATAACGGCAAGGTACACGTTAACCGCGGTTACCGCGTACAGTTTAACTCTGCTATCGGTCCTTACAAGGGCGGCCTTCGTTTCCATCCCTCTGTTAACGCTAGCATCATCAAGTTCTTAGGTTTCGAACAAACCTTTAAGAACAGCCTTACCAGTCTTCCTATGGGCGGCGGTAAGGGCGGTAGCGACTTTGACCCCCGCGGCCGCAGCGATGGCGAAATTATGCGCTTCTGCCAAAGCTTTATGACCGAACTTTCAAAGCACATCGGTGCTGACACCGACGTTCCCGCAGGCGACCTTGGTGTAGGCGCTCGCGAAATCGGTTACCTCTACGGTCAGTATAAGAGACTTCGCAACGAATTTACAGGCGTTCTTACCGGCAAGGGTCTTCCCTACGGCGGTTCACTTATCCGTCCTGAAGCAACCGGCTTTGGCGCTGTTTACTATGTAGACGAAATGCTTAAGTCCTTCGGTGACACAATTGAAGGCAAGACCTTCGCAGTTTCAGGCTTCGGTAACGTTGCTTGGGGTACTGTTAAGAAGATTACTGAGCTTGGCGGTAAGGTTGTTACCATCTCTGGTCCTGACGGTTACGTTTACGACGAAGACGGCATCAACACCGACGAAAAGATTGAATTTATGCTTTCAATGCGTTCTTCAGGTCATGACAAGGTTAAGGATTATGCTGACAAATTCGGCGTTCCTTACTTTGAAGGTCAAAAGCCTTGGGGCACAAAGGTTGACATTATTATGCCTTGCGCTACCCAAAACGAAGTTGACGTTAAAGAAGCTGAACAAATTATTGCTAACGGCGTAAAATATTACGTAGAAGTTTCAAATATGCCTTCTACCAACGAAGCAATTGCACTTCTTAAGGAAAACGGCGTTATCGTTGCTCCTTCAAAGGCAGTTAATGCCGGCGGCGTTGCAGTTTCAGGTCTCGAAATGAGCCAGAACTCAATGCGTTACAGCTGGACTGCTGAAGAAGTTGACGCTAAGTTAAAGCAAATTATGAAGAACATTTACAGTGCTTCATTAGAAGCTGCTAAGAAGTACGGTATGGAAGGCGACCTAGTTGCAGGCGCAAACATTGCAGGCTTTGAAAAGGTTGCAAATGCTATGCTCGCACAAGGCGTTGCATACTAATTAGGAATTCGTAATTCGGAATGCGTAATTAACGCACCCAACTTTTGTTGGGTGCGTTTTTATTTTTTTATATCATATTATATTGACATTTTGTAGGGACAGGCGTCCCCGACTGTCCGAAAAATCTATTTAGAGATTATATCTAAACTTCCTATATTTACAATTTCTAATTTATGCGACACGGCATATTTTACAAACGTATACGAATTTGAAAATGTATGATTTAAATAACATATCATATATTGTGTTTTTTCAATCATAAACATATTTCGTTTATTTATTGCATATTTAAACGGAGTCCTTTCTAAAACACTTGGAAAAACAGTTTCTTCATTTAAATATGTGCCTATATCTTTTTGGTTCAAATACGCTAAAACAACATTTATTTGTATTGGATATTTATTCTTTAAATCACACAATGCACGATATACAGCCTTATCAAATGCGCCGTTTGTGCCAACATAAAAAATATATACTCCTTTTCGCAATATTAAATTTTCTATTTCAAAATATAATTTCTCATAAAGCTTTTGTGGAAAGTCCCTATGACCTATAAATGTACATGACAGCATTATATCACCTTCTTTTAAATTTTAAGGGAATTCCCCTTAAAAGTCAATAAGGCATATTCCCTTAAGACATAATAATACTTGAGGTGATTATATGTTTGAACGAATTAGAAACTTACGTGAAGACCGTGATATACGCCAAGCACAAATGGCAGAATTTTTACAGGTGCATCAAACCACCTATTCTGATTATGAATTAGGTAATTTAAACATACCCATTGATGTACTTATGAAATTAGCGAAATTTTACGGAACAAGCGTTGATTACCTTGTGGGTTTAACCGACAACCCCAACCCATATAAATAATTGTTCGCACCCAACTTTTGTTGGGTGCGTTCTTTGTTTTTAATGCAACTATGGTGTGCCTTCGGCACGGATATAATTTTTTTCACATTCTGAATTGAGCAGCGCGTAGGGAACAACCTATGTGTTGTTCCGAAATGTATGTACGAACTCAGTTGAAAATTTGTAGGGACAGGTGAGATTCCCCTGTTAGGGGAAATGTCGCAAAGCGATAAAGGGGTAATGGAGAAGCCATAACCTCGACTGTCCGTCACCATTTACAATTCTATTTGCATTCAAACCAATGGTGTGCTATAATTTAGGTGAAATTTTTTTAATATGTGGGTGTCATTTAATAATGTGGTTACTTCTAATTATAATATGCTTTTTAGTCTTACTAATTGCTTACGAATTTAATTTTTGGAAAACTCATCAAAGGCCATTAACCTCAGAAGAAATATTAAAACTCTCAAAGATACGACAAATAAAATATATAAATAAATTTTTTCATTTTTCAAGACAGCAGTTTAACATTAACCCTAGTTTTAGAAGTCATTTAGACCAGTCTGGCCGTTGGGATAAAATATCCCTTCCCGTTTCAGCGACTGCTTCTTTTTTAACCGCCTTATTAAAATACAAACGACACGAATGGTGGGTTATGGTATTGGCAGATGAATATACTGCCAAACTAATTTGGGCGAATAAGGGTTTAAATAATGAAAGTTGCTACTTTAAAGGTGATTATGAAACTCTTCTAAATCTTGCCAAAAAATATAATTGTAACACCATTATTTCTATGCATAATCATCCTCATACATCTGATAGATATTGGAACTTACTACATCCTAGTGAAACCGATTTAAAAACTGCCAAAAAACTAAAATCATTATTTAAGAACGAAAAAATGAATCTAATTGAAAGCTTATGTTCACAGGGTGATTTTATTGTTTACGATTATATGTTTAGTTCTCCATTTCCAAACACATCTATAAAAGAAATATCTGCCGAGAATAATATTTCAGAAAATAACAATTATAAATTACATTGTGAAATACGTAATGGTAAAAATTTAAAAGTCAACTTATAAAATTATGTTTTTTACTACTAATATCTAATTAAATCGCGCATTAATTTATATCCGTCGCCTTGGCGACACCTAACCTTTTCACTCTTACCTATTACTTATTACCTAATAGAACACCGATGTCGGAAAAATACGACATCGGTGTTCTATTTTGGACAACCCAATCATATCATCTATTGAGGTGATTAACTTGATAACCAACGATGCACTGTCGAATGTGCTTTATGCTCTGCCGCCACGAATTAAAGGCGCTTTATTTAACCTTTCCCCCACCGTTCAGCAGAATGTAGCGGAAATACGGCTTCGCAAAAATTTGCCGCTAACCCTTACCGTTTACGGCGAAACGGTATTTTTAAAAAATAACGGACAAACCTGTTTTAAACTAAGCGACGGGCTTATTTACATTAATGATGCCGAAATTTTAGAATGTTTTAATCTTTTGTGTGACAACTCGGTTTTCGCTCACGAAAACGAACTTAAAGACGGTTTTATTATAATGAAAAACGGCTGTCGCGCCGGTGTATGCGGTCGCCTTTGTGACGGCAGTATTATGCAGGATATTACATCAATAAATATACGCATAAGCCGTGAAATTAAGGGCTGCGCCAACGAGCTTCTCGCCCTTTATAGTGGTGGCGGTCTTTTAATTGCAGGTCCACCTGCAAGCGGCAAAACCACACTGCTTCGTGACTTTATCCGCCAACTGTCAAACGGACTCAGCGGTCGTATAAACCGCGTTGCTGTCATTGACTCGCGCGGTGAAATTTCGGGCGGTGGTATGCACGATTTGGGAATAGCAACCGATATTTTAAATGCCGAACAAAAGGCACACGGTGTTGAAATCGCTTTAAGAACAATGTTTCCCGATATTATAGCCTTTGATGAAATTGGCAACACCGACGAGCTACACGCAGTAAGCCAATGCTTTTCAGCAGGGGTTAAAATTATAACCACAGCACATATTGAAAGCCCTTACGACCTTGAAAGCCGCGAAATAACCCACCGCCTTATTAAAAGCGGCGCAATTGACCAAATTGCCGTTTTGCCAAAAATTACAGGCGGTAAAATTACGATTATTAACCCAAAGGAAATTTATGCCAAGGCTGTTGTTTAAATTTTTAGGGCTTTCTTTTTTGCTTTTGTGCTGTACCGCCTTTGGTTTTTTTAAGGCAAACACCCTTAAAAGCCGACTTGACGCATTAGAAAAAATAAAAAATGGGCTTTTAACCCTTAAAGAACGGCTTCGACTTCATAGCGGTGACAAAAACAGGCTTATTAGCGGTTGTTTCCCAAATATTGATAAATTATTGCAAAGCCTACCCCCTGAAGATAAAAAACTTTGGAATGAATTTTTTGCACATTTTGGCTGTAGCGACACTAAAAGCGAATATGAACGTTGCGCTTCTTTTATCACTCTTTTTGATAACAAAATAAATACTTTGTCGCGTGAAATTGGCGAACAGCAAAAACTTTATAAAAGTTTGGGATTTTTTTCAGGGGTTTTCCTTTGCATTTTCTTTATATAGGTGAATTAAATGGATGTTGATTTTATTTTTAAAATTGCCGCTATCGGCATTATTGTTACAGTTTTAAATCAAGTACTTATACGTTCAGGGCGTGAAGAACAGGCAATGCTTACCACACTTGCGGGTCTTGTTGTGGTGCTTTTAATGGTAGTAAATGCCGTTGCCGAGCTTTTTACAACCGTTAAAGATTTATTCGGGCTATAAAATGGAAATTTTTAAAATTTTAGTCGCTTTAATTATTGCTGCGGTGTTCGGTGTGCTTTTAAGGCAATACCGCCCCGACCTTTCGCTGCTGCTTATAACTATAACGGCAGTTATAGCACTTGTAATTATTTTAAATGCATTAACCAAGCCATTGGATATACTGGAACAAAAGCTAACTGCCCACGGTATTGAGCTTTCATATTTTAAAATTGCCTTAAAAGCCCTTGGCATAGGCTACGTTACAAGCTTTTGCGCCGACATTTGCAGGGATGCAGGGCAAAGCACCCTTGCCTCCCTTTCCGAAATTGCGGGAAAGTGCGGTATTTTTATACTGTCACTTCCACTTGTTTTTAACATTATTGATTTAGCTTTAGGATTTATAAAATGATTAAAAAGCTTGTTTTAATAACCATAATAACGCTATGCCTTATAATGCCGATTTCGGCCGAGGAAACCGACGTTTATAAAGAACAGCTTGACGCTTCGGGCATAGATGAGCTCCAAAACCAAATACCCGACAGCGCAAAGGATTTTTTGGATGATTTTTCGGTGGACCTTGGAGACAGCAACTGGGTAAATACCATAAACGGTGAAGCTGCAATAAAGCATATTATCGGCTTTATTAAGAGCGGTGCTAAATCCCCCTTTAAAACCTTTGGAATTATTTTAGCCCTTATAATTTTAAGCACCGTAATTACAACTGCTGTTAAGGATAATATGACCGAAACGGTTACATTCGCCACCGTTTTAGCGGTTGGCGCAGCACTATTAACCCCTGTTTATACCCTTATTACCGCCGCAGTTGATGCGCTTTACGGGTGCGCAGCTTTTATGACCGCCTTTATACCGATTTTTGCGGGTATTATTGCCGCAAGCGGTAAACCCATAACCTCTGCTTCAATGAGTGGAGTTTTACTGCTTGCCACCAATTTTGTTGCCTTTATTGCCAACAGTGCAGTTATTCCACTTATGAGTGGGCATTTATCCTTAAGTGTTGCGGCATCGGTATCACCCCTTATTCAAAACACAAATTTGGCGGGTACGGTAAAAAAGCTTTCCCTTTGGGTAATGAGCTTTATTTCAACATTATTCATAGGTATTTTAAGCATACAAACCGCTGTTAATTCCTCGGCGGACAGCCTGTCACTTCGCACTGCAAAATTTATTGTAGGCTCGACTGTACCAGTTGCGGGCGGTGTTTTGTCCGAAGCACTTTCCACCGTTACCGCCTCCCTCACCCTTTTAAAATCAAGCGTTGGTATTTGGGGCGTGCTTATTTGTGCGCTAGCTTTTTTACCCATTATAGCCGAGCTTTTAATTTGGCGGTTTGGGCTATGGGGACTTTCATTTATAAGCGACACGCTAAACGTACCAAAAATATCTACGCTTTTAAAAAGTGTGGATTCAGTCTTATCGGTTTTAGTTGGTATTGTGCTGCTTTCGGCGGCTTTGTTTATAATTTCCCTTACAGTTGTTATTATAGGTGGTAAAGGCGCATGACACGTTTAAGTGATTTTTTTATTACCTTTTGTGTATCAGCAGTTTTTATTGGCGCACTTCTTATAATTTGTCCAAACGGGCAAATGTCAAAATCGGTTAAATACGTTTTAAGCCTTGCTTTCACCTTACTTATAATTTCATCGGCTTTAAAAATTGATTTTGATTTTAATTTAAAACCCGATACCGAAGCAATAAATTCGCACACCGAAGCGCTTGATATAAAATCCGCCGAATACGTTTACAGCCATTGCCTTAAAGCCGCAAATATTGAATTTTCAAAAATTTCGGTTTTGACTAATAAAACCGAAGACGAGCGCATAGTTATTAGTAAGGTTTTAATTTTTTCGAAAGAAGACAAAAATAAAATTTTATCAGCCCTTAGTGTAGTGGCGCAAAATTTCGAGGTTGAAATTATAAATGAATGACTTAATTAAAAAATATTTAGAAAAACTTAAAAACCCACGCGTTTTAATTATTATTGGTGTAATTGGTATTGCGCTGATTTTTCTTTCATCCTTTATTGACCAAAATCCAAAAGCGAAAACAAGCGCGGAAGAATTCAGTACCGAAGAGTATAAAGAAAGCCTTGAAAAAGACGTCGCAAAGCTTGTAAAAAGCATTTCAGGCAGTCGCAGGGTTACGGTGGTTATAACCCTTGAAAGCGGTATGAATTATCAATATGCCGACAATTTAGAGGAATCGAGTGACACCAAAAACGACAACCTAAACACCGCCGAAAAAAGTGAAACAAAGCAAAATTACATAACCGTTAAAAATGCCGACGGAAGCGAAACGGCAATTTTAATTTCAAAGCAAATGCCTGAAATTAGGGGCGTTGCTATTGTGTGCGAGGGCGGTGACAACGCCGCCTTAAACCAAAAAATTCAAAACGCCGTTATGTCGGCTTTGAATATAACAAGTAAACGAGTATATATAGCAGGAGGAAACTAAAATGAAAAAAGGTAAGGTTTTTACTAAAGGTCAGGTTGTTGTGGGGGTAATGATAATTGCCCTTGCAGGCGCAATTTGGCTTAATACTAAATATTTACCCACAAGCACAAAATATTTAGGCGAATCAACCTATGTTGACAATAAAACCAACGGTGATGCCGTACAGACCAACACTACACCCACCGACTATTTTACAACCGCCAAGACCGACCGTGAAAAAGTCCGAAAGGAAGCTTTGGAGGAGGTAGAAGAAATTTTAAAAAGTTCAAAGCTTACCGATAATGATAAAAAAACCGCTATGGCATCACTTGAAAAAATTACCAAAAACACCGCTAACGAGGTTAATATTGAAAACCTGTTAAAAGCCAAGGGCTTCCCGCAGGCACTAGCGGTTATTAGCGACGATGAAATTAACGTAATAGTAAAAAGCGACGGTCTCACCACCGCAAACACACTTCAAATACAGGATATTGTAACTAATCAGACCAAAATTTCGCTTTCAAAGATTAAAATTATTCCAATTAAGTAAAAATTGTGTTGTGTTATGAAAAATTTGTGTTATAATAGGTATAAGGGCAAAGTTTTTATTGCCGACTTATCTCACAAGAAGTTTTATACGGAGGTTACACAAATGGCAGATAATGCAACAAAACTTTCAATAAATACAGAAGTACTTAGAAAAATGGCTGAAATTGCTACACTTGAAATTGACGGTGTGGCTTCTATTGCTAAAAAAAATTACGACCTTAAAGATGCCGTTAAGGCTAAAGGCCCAATGCAAGGCATTAAAATTGAAAGCGTAAACGGTGCACTTGAACTTGGCATTTTTATTACCGTTAAAAAGGACGCTAAAGTTAAAGAGGTTGCCGCAAAGGTGCAGGAAAACGTTAAGGACAAAATCCAAACAATGACCAACACTGCTGTTACCCGCGTTAACGTTGTTGTTGCTGATATTGCTTTTGATAAAATAAGCACCGATGAAGAATAATTTTTCATAAAAATTAAACGCTACACTTTTTAAGGTGTAGCGTTTTTGTTTTATGATTTTGCACGACGTTTTTTCCAAACCGAAGGCGAAAACAAAATAAGCATTGGGAATATTTCAAGTCTGCCAAGCAACATTGCAAACGAAAGTGCAATTTTTGAAATATATGAAAATATACTGTAATTACCCATAGGTCCGACAAGCGAAAGACCGGGACCAACGTTATTAAAGCAAGCCGCTACCGCCGACAAGGTTGTTTCTAAATCAAACGGTTCAAATAACACAATAAAGAAGATCACCGTAAAGCAAATGAAGTATACCGCAAAGTAAACCAAAACACCCATGATGGTATCATTTTCTACCTTTTTACCCTCAAAACGTACCGCCTCGGTAGAACGGGGGTGTATAGTATGCTTTATGCTTGAAATGGCGCGTTTAAATAAAAGCACAATTCTTGAAACCTTTATACCGCCCGCAGTCGAGCCTGCACACGCACCAATAAACATTAATATAAATAAAATACCTTTTGAAAGGCTTGGCCATAAATTAAAATCAGTTGTTGCATAACCTGTGGTAGTCATAATTGATGACACTTGAAAAGCCGCATTGCGTAGCGCTTCGGCAAAGTTTTCGCACATACTGTAGGTATTGTAAGTAATAAGCGCCGTCGCACCCACAAACAAACCTGCGTAAGACCACAATTCTTCACTTTTAATTGCTGAACGGATGCGTCCAACAAGCAAGAGATAATAAAGATTGAAGTTTATGCCAAAAAGCAACATAAATATAGTTATTACCCATTGAAGATATGAACTATAAGAAGCAATACTGTCATTTTTTATACCGAAACCACCCGTACCTGCTGTACCAAAGCTGTGCACTAGTGAGTCAAACAACGGCATACCACCGCAAAGCAAGAAAACAGCCTCGGTGATGGTTAAAACAATATAAATAAGGTAAAGCGCCTTTGTCATATCTCGCAACTTTGGTGTTAGCTTACCCACAGTAGGCCCCGGCATTTCAGCGCGAATAATATGAATTGACCGCCCCGAATCGGTTGGTAAAAGAGCAACCACAAGCACAAGTATACCCATACCACCAACCCAGTGAGTAAGACTTCGCCACATTGCAATACCCTTTGAAAGCCCTTCGACATTTGAAAGTATGGTAGCACCCGTTGTGGTGAAACCACTCACAGTTTCAAAAAGTGCATCTATATAATTAGGTATTTCACCGCTAATAAAAAACGGCAATGCCCCAACTGCCGACAAAAGCACCCACGAAAGTGCAACAATTACAAAACCTTCCTTTGCAAAAAAGGTTTTATCACGCGGTTTATTAATTAAAGTTAATGCAAAGCCTAAAACCAAAGCCACAAAAATAGTTATTAAAAATGATAAAAAGCATTTTTCACCATATATAAGTGAAGTGATAAGCGGTATAAACATTATACCTGCCTGAAGCTTTAAAATTTGGCCAAGCATATAAAAGACCATTTTACGATTCATAATTTTATCACCTTATAATGTCTGACAAATTATTTATTCGTTGATTTGCGGCAAGAATTACGACCTTATCGCCCGATAAAAGCACATCATCACCTGAAGGGATAATGGTTTTTCTGTCGCGTATAATGCCTGCAATTAATATATTTTCCTTAAGCTTTAACTGCTTAAACGGAACATTCGAAAAATCAAGACCGCTTTTAACGACAAATTCCAAGGCTTCAACCTTATCATCCATCAATTTATAAAGGGTTTCCATACTGCTACCCTGTGAATTTTCAAGCGCACGGGCATAGCGAACAACTGTATTCGAAATGGTTTTGCGGGGAGATATAGTAGTATCAAGTCCCCAATGCTCAGCCAAAGGAATAAGCTCCTGCCTGTTTATTTTAGCAATAACCTTGGGCACCTTTTGTGAGGAAGCATAGGACGAAATCAAAATGTTAAGTTCATCAAGTTTGGTAAGCGCTACTACCGCATCAACCGACGGCAAGCCTTCTTCAATTAAAACCTCTTGTGAAGAACCATCACCGCAAACAACCAAGGTTTTAGGTAAATCCTCAACCAATTCCTTGCATCTTTTAGGATCCTTTTCAATAATGGTAACCGTGTTACCAACCGATGACAAGCGCTTAGCAAGATAAACCGCGGTTTTACTGCCACCCAAAATCATAACCTTTTTAGCAGATGATTGCTTAATACCCATTTCGCTAAAAAGACGCAAAACTTCAGAGGATGAAGCTGTAACACCGATTTTATCCCCTGCCATAAGGGTAAAATCACCGTGTGGAATATATGCTTCCTCGCCGCGCTTTACGGCACAAATAAGGAATTTTGCTTTAAATTTATTACGAAGCTCGTAGATTTTAAGCCCGTCTAAAACCGAATCTTCCTTTATTTTAAATTCAACAATTTCAAAATTTCGTACCGAAAAATTTTCAATTTTATCGGCATTAGGCAGCTTTAAAAGGTTAAAAAGTTCATGCGCCGCCATAAGCTCAGGATTAATAATAAGCGAAATTTCAAGTTGTTGACGCATAAAATTTAAACTTTTATCGTTATACTCGGGGTTTCTAACACGCGCAACAGTATTTTCTACACCCATACGCTTTGCTAAAAAACAGGTAAGCATATTAATTTCGTCCGATGAGGTGGTGGAAATTATCAAATCGTTATTTTTAACATTTGCTTCCTGCAAAATATCACTGTCAGCACCATTACCGCAAACACCGATAACGTCATATATATTGGTTAATTTTTGTATTACTTCGGGGTTAGTATCAATAGCGGTAACATCATGGCCTTCACTAACTAAACTCGCAAGAATTGTTGTACCAATTTTACCGCAACCGTTTACAATGATTTTCATACCATTCTCCCTTTAAATGAAAGTATATTGCTATTTTAACATTTTTCAATACATAATACAATATTTTTTTATTTTATTGAATTTATAAACGGTTTATTGTATAATAAGGCTATACTTAAATTACGGGGGTGATGTTATCAAACGCAAAGGAATAAACCACTTGCAGATTATTGCACTTGGCTATTTTTTAATTGTGTTCGTAGGCACAGTTCTTTTAATGTTACCCCTTTCAACTGCAAGCGGTAAATCCCCCACCCTTTTAACCGCATTATTTACTTCGGTCTCGGCATCTTGTGTTACAGGTCTTGTTGCACAAAATACCGCAACCTATTGGTCGTTGTTCGGTCAAATAGTTATTTTAGTGCTTATCCAACTCGGCGGTTTGGGTTATATGACAATTGCCACCTTCTTTTACCGTTTGGTAATTCACAAACGTGGTCTTCGCGAAAAGGTTATGATGGCTGAAACCATTAACACCACACGACTTAATAATTTTTCAAGCCTTGTTAAAAAAATTATTCTCGGCACACTTATGTTTGAAGGTATAGGCGCGGCGCTTTTATCTATAAGCTTTATTAATCACTTTGGTGTGGCAAAAGGCATTTATTTTGCGGTTTTCCATTCGATTTCCGCCTTTTGTAACGCGGGGTTTGACCTTTTGGGTGAAAATACACACTTCGTTTCGCTAATGGATTTCAGCGGGGATTATATTGTAATTTTAACAATTTCCGCCCTAATAATCATCGGTAGCCTTGGCTTCTTGGTATGGGACGATATAACAGTCAAACGCTTTAGCCTTAAAAAACTTAATTTGCATAGCAAAATTGTTATTTTAACATCGGTTTTGCTTTTGGGCGTTGGTGCGGTGCTTTTCTTTATTTTTGAATATAATAATCTTTTAAAAGATATGCCCTTTGGGCAAAAACTTTTAAACGCATTTTTTGCATCGGTTACACCGCGCACTGCAGGCTTTAACAGCATTGATATGGCAACCCTTTCACAGTCTTCGGTATTGCTTACCGTTTTTCTTATGTTTATCGGTGGCAGCTCTGGCTCGACCGCGGGCGGTGTTAAAACTACTTCGATATTCGTTATTATTGCATTTGCATTTTCCACCATTCGTGGTAATGACGAGGTTGCGGTTTTTGGCAAAACTATTAAGACTGAATTTCTTAAAAAAGCAATTTTAATTATTACAATTAACCTGACGCTTATCATTTGTGCAACCCTTATTATTTGCGGTGTTGATAGTATTTCATTGGCAGACGCTTTACTTGAAACCGTTTCAGCAATGAGCACCGTTGGTTTAACAGCAGGTATCACTACCTCGCTTTCAGCCGTTTCAAAAATTGCGCTTATGTTATTAATGTTTTGCGGTAGAGTTGGCAGCGTTTCATTTGCAAGTGCACTATTTGAAAAACGCGTTAATCCACCTATTTCCTACCCTGCGGAAGCAATAACTGTTGGTTAATTAAAGGAGAAAATTATGAAATCATTTTTAATTATTGGTATGGGCTCACTTGGTCACCACTTGGTTGCCGAGCTTGATAAACAAAGCTGTGAAATTATGGCAGTTGATATGAACGAAGCAAAGCTTGAAGGCTTAAAAGCCACCTTTAAAAATGTTGTTTCAACCCCCGTTTGTGACTGTACAAACCGCGCAGTTTTACAGGGTCTTGGTGTTGAGGATTTTGACGTTTGCTTTGTTTGTATAGAGGATTATTTTCAAGCCTGTCTTGAAATTACCGACCTGCTTAAAGAACTTGGCGCCAAAAAGGTTTACAGCACCGCCAACCGCGATATTGAAGAAAAATTCTTACTTCGCAGTGGGGCTGACCGTATAATCTACCCCGAACGTGATATTTGCCGTAAAATTGCTGGGGTTGAATGCTCGCAGAACGTGTTTGATTATATAAACCTTGCCGACAATTATTCTATTTTTGAAATTTCGGCGCCTAAAAAGTGGTATGGTAAAAACGTTATCGAGCTTGACATTCGCAACAAATATAACCTAAATATTATTGCTTACAAGAGCAATGACAAAATTGTTCCTTTCAGTGCAAATTATATTTTTAAAGAAGATGAACACCTTTTGGTGCTTGGGTCTAACGAGGCTTTAAAAAAGATAACAAAATAGCAAAAAGCATCTTCCATTTCCGTGATGTTCTTAACGGAGAATTGGTGGGTGGTATGTAACCGGAAGGTGTAAAACCTTTCGGTTATTACTTTTTATGCGGTTTTTGCTATGGGTTGAGCGAGAACTTCGATTGCGGGGATGCCTTCCTGTTCGGGAAGTCGGAAGGCGTAGTGTATGCGGATGGGGTTGCCTGACATTCGGAAGTATTTCTCGAACTTCTCGTACACCTCTAGGCATAAACAAAGGCACCGCCGAAGCGATGCCCTTTCCCATTACAACAATTCGGCTGAATTTGAATTCTCTCTGTTCAGCAAAGAGAAAATCAATGCTGTTACACATCCTGAAGCCACAATAATTAACAAATCTATTGGAGCAAAAACAATTCCAGGGATACTGTTGAATATAGTGCCCGAACCAAAGTTGTATAAGTGTCCGTTTAGTAAGAACATTTCGCCGATATACATAAGGAACGCCATCACAGAAGCCACAATCGATGGAATCAAAATAGAAACGAGTTTTCGGTTTTCTAAAAGGAACGAGCCAACAAACACGCCAGCGGTTACACCTAAAAGGATAAAAAACACCGCCATTAACGTAGCCGACAAAGGAGATACTTGGATACTTCCGTCTCTCCAAAACGCTGTAAAGCAAGCGAGTATACACAAACCAAGGAAAGAAAGGGAACAAACCGATTGCAAAATCAAAGATTTGAGACGCTTCTTATCGCCGTTCTTTACCATTTGCCCGAAGCCATACAAGCAATTCAAGATAGTAATAATCAATACAATAGAAATAATATAAAAGTGCAATTTGAATGCAGGATTATAATCTCCCATCAAAATATCTACGGCTGATTGTGTCTTATATGTAGTTATGGTTTCGCCCCATCCCTCTGGCGGGACATAACACATAAACATCTGCCAATCTTCAAGTTTTGTAACGGTTTCCGCTGTTGATACAACAACCTTCTGCTCAAACAGCAATTCGATGGCGAAGAATATACCAGTTGCTATGGAAGCTCCACCGGCAAGGGCAAATCTCTTAAATAGTTTGATACACAAAGGCATTAAGAGAACTCCTATAATGATTGCTATGCTTATTGGCGTGTACGGAATGATATATTTGGGATAGTTTTCTTTCAGCACCGTTCCATTAACAATCATATCGGTAATTACCCGAACTCCCATTGATAAAGGATAATACGAGGCAATCAAAACGCTGATGCAAGAAAGCAGATAATAACGATTAAACGATTTGTTTTTCATATTTATTTTCCTTTCATCCTGCATTTGTCAGTAGTTCATAGAAAATGACACCGATCAATGCTACAAATACCGCAAACGAGAGCCAAGTCAATTTCTTAAAGGACAGTATGTTTTCGATTCGTGTACGTATTTTGGCACCACCAAAAGAAGAAGCAAACACAGACGTTCCTTGTTTGCTTTCCAACAATGATGATGCATAGTCTTTTGCACGTTCAGCTCCAAGATTTGCGAGAACACGCTCGTCGCAAGATAATTCAAGGTCTGTGAGAAACCCTTTTAAAAATAGCCAGCAAAAGGGATTGAACCAATGTATTGAAACAATTACGAATGCTATAACTCTCCACAAATTATCAAAGCTGTGTATATGTGTTTTTTCGTGCAGTATAACAAGATCGATATCTCTGTCTTTATAAGTTGCAGGTAAAATAATCTTGGGTTTTACAATACCATATACCGCAGGAGATACGATTTTCTCCGAGAGGTAAATGTTATCTCTTAGATGGGTTGAATCATTGATTTCATAAATCGTAGTAAAATATGTAACAACCAACATTAGAAGAATAGCTAGCGAAACAATAATCCATATAACCGAAGACACTCCAAATATATCTTCGAGTATATTGACTTTATATGTTATTGGGAAATAAGTGTCCGCCGCCATAACGCTATTCATCATGGAAAAAGCTATATCGTCAGTAGGTTGATACACAACGATAGTTTTTGTAGTGATCTTGGATAACACTGACATCAGACCATAAGGACTGTTTAATCCAAAAGGAAACATCATTCGAAGAAAAGGTATTATCCAAAGAAACACCGTCATCCTTCTCGGAATCTTTTTAATCAATCTTACAAGCATAATGATCATGCCGGTTATGGCGGCAGTTATGCTCATATTGAATGTCCAATAAAACACTTCTTGCAACATAAGTGTCACCTGTTATCAATAAGTTTTCTCAGCTCATTGATTTCTTCTTCAGATAACGGTTCATCTTCAAGCAGCGCTGAAAACAAAGCCTTGCGAGAACCGCCAAACACCTTTTTCACAAGTGAAGCAGCTTCTATCTTTTGCATTTCATTTTGCGATACAAAAGGAGTACAAATAAATCCAGGATCTTCACGTCGAATAAATCCTTTTGCTTCAAGTTTTTTAATCACTGTATAAGTGGTGTTTTTATTCCATCCGATTGTATCGGCGGCGATTAAACTAATATCCTTTGCGGAAATGGGGCTTTTCTCCCATATAATTTCCATCACTTTCGCTTCGCTGTCAAAAAGTTTTTCTTTCATACCGAACCCTCCATAGACTATTTCTATAGTCTATACTATCACAATAGTCTGTATTTGTCAATAGATAACAACAAAATGACAGTATGGTCTTGCGACCATACTGTCATTTTGTTTGTCCTATTCGGTTTTGGTTTTCTCCGTTAAAAACATCCCGCTTTTTGGGAAGATGCTTTTAATTTTAATCAAAAAAATCCTTAATTTTATCCATAAAGCTTTTTTGGGTTTTATAGTTTTTATCGCTTGAGGTGTTTTGGAAATTCTTTAAAATTTCCTTTTGCTCGCGGGATAAATTCTTGGGAATTTCAACCACAATTTTGACGTACTGGTCACCCTTGCCCGAATAGTTAAGGCGCTGTATACCCTTGCCCTTAAGCTTAAATTCATCGCCAGGCTGTGTGCCCTCGTGAATGGTGAATTTAACCTTGCCGTCAAGTGTGGGTACAGTTATATCAGCACCTAAAGCCGCTTCGGTAAAGGTGATAGGAATTTCGCAAAATACATCGTAACCGCTTCTTTGGAAAATGGGGTGAGGACGCACGTTAACGTTAATGCGCAAATCACCCGAAGGACCGCCATTAACACCGCTGTCACCCTTACCGCGAAGGTTGATTACCTGACCGTCGTCAATACCTGCAGGAATTTCAACCTTTTCTTCAACAGTGTGGCGAATTCTTCCCTTACCGTTACAACGGCTGCAGGGGTTTTCAATAACCTTACCGCTACCGTGACAATGGTTACAAACCGTTTGGGTTTGAAACACACCAAAGGGTGTGCGCTGAGCTGAGGTAACCTGACCGCTGCCGTGACAAACGGGACAGGTTTTTGAGGTCGTGCCCTTTTGCGCACCGCTGCCGCCACATTCGTCACAAGTATCAATTTTAGTTACCTTTACGGTTTTTGTGCAGCCCTTTGCCGCTTCTTCAAAAGAAATATTAACTGCGGCAGAAGCATCGTTACCACGGCGTGGTGCGTTTGGATTAGAACGGCGAGAGCCGCCGCCAAAACCACCGCCGAAGAATGAGCCGAAAATATCGCCCAAATCGCCAAAGTCACCAAAATCACCGTTAAAGCCGCCACCACCGTAGCCGCCACCTGCGCCGAAGTTAGGGTCAACACCCGCGTGACCAAATTGGTCATAACGTGAGCGTTTTTCCTTGTCGGAAAGCACCTCATAAGCTTCGTTAACCTCTTTAAACGACTTTTCAGCCTGCGCGTCCCCTGGGTTAAGGTCGGGGTGATATTTCTTCGCCGCTTTTCTATATGCTTTTTTTAGCTCGTCTTCACTTGCCGAACGGTCGACACCCAAGACTTCATAATAATCTCGTTTATTATCAGCCAAAATAATTCTCCTAATATCTACATATGTAGGGAAAGGCGTTCCGCCTCCCGTTTATACATCGCTCTAATTTACGGGAGGGGTAACCCTTCCCCTACAAATTATTCCTTTGAATAATTATTTGTTGTCTTCAACGTCGGTAAAGTCAGCATCGTAAACGTTGTCGGCATTACCCTGCTGAGCGTTTTCCTGACCCTGTGCAGCCTGTTGCTGTTCAGCAGCTGCCTTATAAAGCTTTTCACTTACTGCAAAAAGTTCCTTTTGAAGTTCTTCCTGCTTTGCTTTAATAAGGTCGATATCTTCGCCCTTAACAGCTTCCTTTAAAGCTTCCTTAGCGGTGTTAATCTTGTTCTTTTCGTCTTCAGTAATCTTATCGCCGAGGTCGGTAAGGGTCTTTTCGGTTGTGTAAATCATTTGGTCGGCGTTGTTGCGCACGTCAACTGCTTCGCGACGCTTCTTGTCTTCAGCGGCATATTCTTCAGCTTCCTTAACTGCCTTGTCAATATCGTCCTTTGACATATTTGTGTTAGAGGTAATGGTAATGTTATTTTCCTTACCTGTGCCAAGATCCTTAGCTGAAACGTGAACGATACCGTTAGCGTCGATGTCGAAGGTTACTTCAATTTGAGGAACACCACGGGGAGCTGATGCAATACCATCAAGGTGGAATACACCTAAAGTCTTGTTGTCGCGTGCAAATTCACGTTCACCCTGAAGCACGTGTACTTCAACCGAGGTCTGACCGTCAGCCGCAGTTGAGAAGATTTGGCTCTTCTTAGCAGGGATGGTTGTGTTGCGATCGATGACCTTTGTAGAAATACCGCCCATTGTTTCAATGCCGAGTGAAAGGGGTGTAACGTCCAAGAGGAGAAGACCCTTAACGTCACCGCCAAGCACACCTGCCTGAAGTGCTGCACCAAGTGCTACACATTCGTCGGGGTTGATGCCCTTGAAGGGTTCCTTACCCATAAAGTTTTTAACAGCTTCCTGAACAGCAGGAATTCTTGAAGAACCACCAACCATTAATACCTTGTTAATTTCGCCCTTCTGAAGACCCGAGTCAGCAATTGCCTGACGAACAGGAGCCATTGTAGCCTCAACCAAATCAGCGGTGAGCTCGTTAAACTTAGCGCGGGTTAAAGTGGTTTCAAAGTGCTTAGGACCTGTAGAGTCAGCTGTAATAAAGGGAAGGTTAATATCGGTAGAGGTCATGCCCGAAAGGTCGATTTTAGCCTTTTCAGCAGCTTCCTTAACACGCTGCATAGCCATTTTGTCGTTTGAAAGGTCAATGCCCTGTTCAGCCTTAAAGGTTGAAACGATATAGTCCATAACACGCTTGTCAAAGTCGTCACCGCCAAGCTTGTTGTTACCTGCAGTTGCTAAAACTTCTTGAACACCGTCGCCCATTTCAATGATAGATACGTCAAAGGTACCGCCGCCAAGGTCATAAACCATAACCTTTTGGTCGTCTTCCTTATCAATGCTGTAAGCAAGTGCAGCAGCGGTAGGTTCGTTAATAATACGCTTAACTTCGAGACCTGCAATTTTACCTGCGTCCTTAGTAGCCTGACGCTGAGCGTCGGTAAAGTAAGCGGGAACGGTGATAACTGCTTCGCTAACAGTTTGACCAAGATAGCTTTCAGCATCTGCCTTTAATTTTTGAAGAATAATTGCCGAAATTTCCTGAGGGGTATAGTTTTTACCGTCAATAGCAACCGTGTTTGAAGTACCCATATCACGCTTAATAGAGCTGATAGTTCTGTCGGGGTTGGTGATAGCCTGACGCTTTGCAACCTGACCTACCATTCTTTCGCCTGTTTTTGAAAATGCAACAACAGAGGGTGTAGTTCTGCCGCCTTCAGCATTTGCAATTACAACTGCTTCGCCGCCTTCCATAACAGCAACGCAAGAGTTTGTTGTACCTAAGTCAATACCAATAATTTTACCCATAATATTTTTTCTCCTTTTAATATAATATGTTAATGTTTTAATTTGCTACTTGAACCATTGCAGGTCTTATAACGGTTGAACCGATTTTATAGCCCTTTTGTAAAACCTGTGTAATTGTGTTTTCAGCGACTGATTCGTCTTCAATATGCATTACCGCTTCGTGAAGCTCGGGGTTAAAGGTGTCGCCAACCTTTGCAATTTCTTCAATGCCTAAATTTGCGGCGGTGCCTTCAAACTGCTTAACAATCATTTCGATTCCTTTAATATAATCTTCACTGCCTTTTTCTGAGAGTGCGGCACGGTCAATATTGTCAAGTATCGGCAAAAGCTGTTTAATAAGCCCTGCCTTTGCAAATTCGGCAACCGCCGATTTTTCACGCTCAGTACGCTTTTTGAAATTATCAAATTCGGCAGCTGTGCGAAGCAATAAATCATTTTTTGCTTCTAATTCCGCCTTTAAATTTTCAATTTCAAGGTCCTTTTTGTTTTTCTTTTTTTCAGTTTTTATGTTTTCCTTATTTTCTTCCACGAAATCAATCCTCCATATCTTTTTGCGCCTCTGAAATAAGGTTGTTTATTTTTTCAGCTATGTATTCAATACATGGGATAATTTGCTCGAATGAGATGCGTTTTGGTCCCAAAACAGCAATATATCCGCGGTATTTATCACCTGAATTAAAGTTAGCGGCGATTAAGGTATCATTTGAAAGCTCGTTATAACCGCTATCACTTCCAAAAATTACGCCCGAGCCAACCTCTTCAAACATTGAAATTATTGGGTCACGCCGTTCAATAAGTGAAATTATACGGCGGGCGTCCTCTTCATTTGAAGATATATCATAAAGCCTTGGCATACCGCTTAAATCCAATGACACACTGTCAATTTCACTAACAGTCTCGAAAACGGCGGTTAAAAGGGGCATTAAACTGAAAGCATCTATTCCCGCGTTTGCAATAACGCTTTGCATATACCCAAGCGTTAATTCCGAAATAGGTCGGTGCTTAATTCTTTTGTCAACAATTTCATTAAAACGTTCTAAAATTTCGGAGGTTAATTCGCCCGTTATTCTAACAATACGGTTGCGTGTGCGCCCATCGTTTGTAATAACTAAAAGCATTAGCGAGCTTCGGCTCACCTTTAAAAGTTCTACCCTTTTTACCGTTGCTTCACTGTTTGTCATAAGACAGCTAATAACGGGATAGCCCGTCATATCCGAAAGTATTTTGCCCACCGTAGCGGGAATTTTTTCAGGTATTTCGGTAATATTTTCTAAAGCGCTATCAATATAAGCTTTATCACTTTGGTTTATTTCACCTGTCGGCATTAGTTTTTTAAGGTAAAACTGAAAGCCCATACTTGTGGGTATGCGACCCGCCGAGGTGTGAGGCTGTTCCAAAAAACCCAATTCACACAGCTCGCTCATCTCATTTCGAAGTGTTGCAGATGAAGGTGCATTTTCAATAAGCTCGGTCAAAATTTTAGAGCCTACAGGTTCGCCGGTTTCAATATATGCCTTAACAATAGCCTTTAAAACCTCTTGTTTACGGGGCGTAAGTTCCAAAATTTTCACTCCTTATCTGTTTTAGCACTCTTGCCTTTCGAGTGCTAACAACCTTATTATACCCTTAATTTTCCATTTGTCAATAGTTTTTTCAAAAGTTTTTTGACTTTTCCTGACCTTTTTACAATTTGTTCATAAATTTCACCTGTTGCAACAAATAAAAATATGTGCTATAATTTTTATGGCATCTCCTATTCTACTTTTAAGGAAGTGTTTTTATGAAGCGTTTATTATGCTTACTTTTCGCAATCTCTTTATTACTTACAGGCTGTAACAGCAATACAAGTAATACCCCTTCAAACAGCGACGGTGAAAAACACAGCGTTTACTATGCCGACCGTGTAAGCGTTGACAAAATGGCATATTATTTTAACGACGTTTGCTTCGGAAGCGAATATGATGTACAATCCAAACAAACCGTTGTTAAATGGCAGGACCCCATTATGCTTTACATTGACGGCGTTGCCACCATGACCGATTACGAGGTTTTGAACGATTTTCTTGACTTTTTAAACAACATTGAGGGCTTCCCCGGAATAATGCAAATTCACGATAAAACACAAGCGAATTTGGTTATTCATTTTTTGGGACTTGCCCAGTTTAGAGATGAAGTGCCGGTGCAAGAAGCCATTGGTTATGCATCCTACAATTACAATAATGCAACAAGCACTATAACCGACGGTGATGTCTTCATCCTTACCGACACCGACCAAACCGAGCGTAGCTCTGTCATTTTAGAAGAAGTATATCAAATACTTGGTCCCACAAAGGACACACTGGTTAGAAAAGACAGTATAATCTACCAACGTGGAAACGTCGAAAAACTCTCCGACGTAGATAAAAGCATTATGCGCCTTTTGTA
>JAGAPJ010000032.1 GCA_017623315.1 Clostridia bacterium
CGCGCTGTCGGTACCGCTTATAAAAATTCTTACAACCGAAAGCTTTTATTCGGCATGGAAGTTTGTGCCAATGCTGTCACTTGCTATGGTTTTCAGCGCCTTTGCAAACTTTATGGGCTCGGTTTATGTGGTGGAAAAGCGCAGTAAAAATTCATTTTTAACCACAATGGTGGGTGCAGGGGTTAACATTCTTTTAAACTTTATTTTAATACCCAAAATCGGCTCGCAGGGTGCGGCGATTGCCACCTTTGTAAGCTATCTTGCGGTGTTTATCATCCGCACCTTTGATGCGAAAAAGTATATTCCCTTTAAAACACATTTTGTTACTGTTTCAATAAACTGCCTTATCGTACTTTTACAAATTGGGTATATGCTTTTCGGTTTGCCGTTTAATTATCCCGTACAAGCCGTTTGCTTTATAGCTTTGTTTGTGATTAACTTTAGATTTTTTAAAGTGTTCTTTGAAAAAATACTTTCATTTGTTAAAAGGCGTATATGTTAAGTTGATGCTAAGGGAGATAGGAGAATAGTCCCATTGTCTTTTCGAAGACACAGAACCGTCCCCCTGTCTTCAACGTTGTAGCAATAATGCGTCAAGGATTACCTACAGATAATGTGACCGCACCAGCACTACCAAATGGATATGATAAATCTACATTGAGCAGCAGATGGTAAAATGTGTAACATAAGGAGAAGATTTATGAAAAAAAATAGTGTTGTTTATTTTGCTTATGACAATTAGTATGTTGATAACAGGTTGTCAATTTAAAACAAACCAGGAACAATCTTATACTGATTTACAGAAAAGCAATGCTACTTCAAAAGATATTATGGATTATGAAAAAATAATTCAAGGAAATAATCATGGTATTGTTTCCGTAGAGGAGTTAAAAAGTCAAACTTTAGAAAATCAATATGGATTTGTATTAAAAATCAAAGCAACAAATAAGTATACAAATGTGCTTGAATATGAAATGTTACCGGATGTAAACAACTTGTTAACAGGATATGATAATGTAGAAAAGGATAAAAATGGTTATTTCATTTCAAAAGCAATATCCCCTTCGTCGTCATATTTGTTAACAAATGTAATAGTTGAAGAGATTTATCATTTAGGGAATGCGCTAAATATAAACGAGGGTGATAATGTTCAAATAGCAGAGTTGTGTTATATTGCCGCACAAGCTTCGCCATATGTAATTCATCAAAATGAATCAGAGCAGGTTCTGTTTTGTCAAGAAGATATGATCAAGTTAGAACCGAATGAAGAATATATAATCTTTGGTTATAAAAATAACGACAAAGAATCCAGCAAATATGGTCATTTGCGAACGGTTGGATTTCAAGAGGGTATTTATCACGTAGATAATGAAAAAGAAAAAAGTTTCTATCAAAAATCAAATAAAGATTTGGTGATTAATGAGTGTATAAATAAATTGGAGTCACTGCAAAGGGAGAATGGAATTATTATGACAAATTAAAAGTTTTGTTTTTTCTTAATAAATATTTTCAATTATTCTTATCAATCTATAAAAATAATTCTGCAAAACTTATTAAAAAAATCAAAGGGAAAGGTTTGTGTGTTAATCGCGGGAACACAGGGTGTCGGTTATATTGTGTTTATAAAAGCGACTGTGCACATGGGTTGCTTCTTTGTGTGATAGTTAAGTTAAAGCCATACTACACAAAACCGTGCCTAAAATACACCCTAAACGTGGAATAATAAATTAAAATAGAACTGTCAGAGATGGCGGTTCTATTTTTTATGCCTTTACGCTTACACAGAGATTAAAGATGCTTAAGGAGGGATAACTTATAAGTATTGAAATTGATAGCTCAATATAGTAAAATAAGAAAGGAAGAGATTCGTGAAAAAGAAAAACAGGTTTTCAAAAATCTTGGCTATTGTGTTGGTTTTGAGTTTGATGTTGAGTGCTTTTCCAAACCTTTCGGTTTTTGCACAAGAAGTTTCAAGCAAGGAACAATTAACGGAAAAAGGTAACAAGACAGGGGACGGTTCTATGTCTTGATAAATATGTGCATAGGAGACAAGAGAACCGTCCCCTTGTCTCTCGTAAATATAATAATGTTGGGAGAAAATAATGAACTACTATCAATTTGAAGAGGAAATAGCTGAAATATTACAAAAAATTGGAATACCGAAAGAACGATTTAATATTGCTCCAGGACCAATACATTTTGAAGGGTATTATTACAATATTTTAGGAGAACGATATATTTATGCGTATTTCGAAAGAGGTAATACTACAGTTCTGATTGATACTAATAGTTATGATGATTTTAAGTATTCGATTTTAAGGGACATAGTTAAAAAATTTTCTATTGACTACGAGTTAAAAAATCGTTTGTGGTATCAAGATACTCGACGTATTTGGATGGATAAGTCAAAGGAATTGATGGCAAAGATTGATAGTAGATATTGTGAGGAATTGTCAAGAGAATATAATGAAGTTTTAATTGAACATCCCTTTGATGATGAAACACAAGTTAAGATGAATGTGTTATTAGAATTATATAAAGTTATTTCTAAGATTAATATTTCACATAATTTAAAGCTAAAAAGGAATTTAAAAGCAATAAAAAGTGAAATAAAAAAAACAGTAAATTGTTCTTTAAAATACGATAATAAAGTTATTATAAATATAATCAATAAATCAACTAATCTATACAAAAAAATAAAATCAAGTGATATGCAATTGGATGATTCTATAGCCACTGAGCTTGATTTTGTATTATCTATGGATTTGAATTTTTTAAGAGATAATTAGATAACTAAGGGGGAGCAAATTTGCTTTATATTGTATAAGGATATGTAAAAAAATTATAAAAGCATTAGAAAGTAGGAAATATTAACTTTTAAAAATGTTTTTTATCTCGTTGCTATTTTACAGTTGGGTTTAAACCACACAAATCCGTTCCTAAAATGCAAGACAGGGGACGGTTCTATGTCTTGACAAATATGTGCATAGGAGACAAGAGAACCGTCCCCTTGTCTCCTGGAACCGTCCCCTTGTCTCCTTCGCATACCGAAACCGCGAATTTTGGTGTAAGGGATATTACGTAGATACCGCGGGTAAAAACACAAAAGCCATAAAGGAATATATTTCAAATCAATTAAAGCACGACCAAGAAAGTGACCAACTGAGTCTTTTCGACCCGCGGAACCCATTTAATGGGTAGTAAGTAAACAATGCATGGCTGGCAGGCCAACTAAGAAACGCACTTGTGCGTCGCCTGTATCGATTAGGGCTATGCCCGAAAATGAAAAACCACCCGCTATGTGCAATAGTAAAATAAAGGTAGACACATGGAAAACCACCATGCATCTACCTTTTTGTTATGATAAAATATAGTAGGAGGTAAAGGATGAAAAAAGGACAAAAGAAAAGGATATGGACAAAAGAACAAAAATTAGAAATCATAAATAAG
>JAGAPJ010000033.1 GCA_017623315.1 Clostridia bacterium
AGAATTCCGACAAATGCTAATAAAGTTCATTTTGAAATTTATGACTATAGCAAGGGCTTAGGTGCCGACGGTAAGCTTCAAAGCTTTGTGCCGAAAAACGGTTCGACCTATACAATAAAATTTGATTATAAAATTGCAAGGTCCGGAACACAAAGCCTTAGCATAAACGTAAGACCGATTACTGTTGATGGTGAAAATAGGACTTTAGGTGACATTATTGCTACTGCAGTTAGTATTCCTAAGGGCGATTCAAACCATCCCACACCTGCTATTTGGAAAACCGCAACAGTCAATGTTCCCATTACTGAGGATATTGCAGGCTTGGCAATAGTAGTAGAAACTACCGGTAACGTTACGGCATATACCTTCTTCGATAACCTCGAGGTGTTAGAGGTTGTTTCCGAGTCCGGCGGTGAAAATGAGGAAGAAAACGCATATATAACCAATACCTATGAAGAGGCAGGGCTTGGCTCAGTTAGTAATGGCTCGGGCACAAGTAAGCTAAAGGGTAAAAATATCTACCATTTAGGCACAAAAACTGCCGCTGCACGCGAAGGCCGAGTTTTACAGTTTAAATCTATTACAGGTCAAACAAACGTGGCAGCAGGCAACATAACCCACGTTGAGCTTTATAACCCCGCAGATGCAAATTTTGCTAGCTTTAAGCCAGAGGTTGGCAAAAGCTATGAAATAATCTTTGATTATAAGGCTAAAGCAGGCCAAACCGCTTATATTTCCTTTAATGTTCGCGGTGTTACTGATACAGGCCTCGGGGATATACTTGCTAATGCAGTAACCATACAGCCTAAGGACCCCGGATATGTAGATTATACTTGGGGTACAGCTACCGCATATGTAACTATTACAAAGGAATTATCGGCATTGGCTATTTCGGCAGAAATTTCCTCTGCGGGTGATGCGGGTACACTTTATCCATATCTTGATAATGTTAAATTTAGAGAATTTGAAATTGCAAACGACTTTAAAAACACCTATGAAGAAGAGGGGCTTGGTTCCATATCTAATGGCGGCGCAGGCTCTCACAAGCTTAAGGGTAAATATATTTTCCACTTAGGCACAAAAGCTGCCGCTGCACGCGAAGGCAGGGTTTTACAGTTCTCTACAATTTCGGGTCAAAATAACGTAGCTAAGGGTAACATTACCCATGTTGAGCTTTATAACCCCGCAGATGCAAACTTTGCAAGCGTTGTTCCGCAGAAAAACGCTACATATAAAATTAAGTTTGATTATAAGGTAAAGGCCGGCACCACCGGTGATATTTCCTTTAATATCCGCGGTGTTACCAAGGACGGCATTGGCGACATTCTTGCCACCGCAGCAACAATTGAAAAGGGCGACCCCGTATATGCTGATTATACTTGGGGCAGTGCTACGGTATTTGTAAAAACCGGCAGCGAGGACCTTTCTGCTTTGGCAATTTCGATAGAAACTTCTATCGCTAATAATGCTACATTCTATCCTTATATTGATAATATTGCTGTTAGTGTTATTCCTAACGGAAAAACCACACTTACATGCCATAATTTAGGTAATACCACACAGGTTACCCTTCCTAACGATGCTCTCTTTGCAGATATTCCTGTTGACTTTGTAAGCGGCAAGAAGTTTGAAGGCTGGTATTTAGATGCTAACTTCACCACCCCCGCGCAAGACAATGTTTACGGTCATACTGAAATTTGGGCAAAATGGAGAAGCACAGGCGACGTTATTAAAAACACCTATGACGATGCCGGGGTATACTTTGGTATTGACGAAAACGGATATATAACCCGTTATTCTGATGAAGCACTTACCAAAAAAATAGATAGCATGGCTTATTCTTATTTTGGTAAGGGCGCAATTGTAACCGATGGAAACCACGGTACTGCAATGCAGCTGACAGATGCTGCAATTATAAGCAACACTAACCCGGGTGTTATTCGTATCTACGATAACACCAAGGGCGATAAGGCATTATATGTACCCCGTTCAAATACTGTTTACAAAATATCTTTTGATATTAAATCAACAGCAATTCTTGATAACGATGCGCATATTGCCGTAAAGGCACATAATTACTTGGCTTCATCCTTTGGTAAGGGCGAATTCTTGAATTATTTATATACCGTAAGAGACGGTGTTACAGTTAGAGATTGGACCAAGGTAGAGGG
>JAGAPJ010000034.1 GCA_017623315.1 Clostridia bacterium
CATAGGGATAGTACCTTTGCTCAGCTTAAATGGGCACAGGAAAAATTAGGGGTAAGCGAGTATTGGTCAAATACCGTTAGTCCCCTTGAAATGACCTATAAGCCGACGGGTCAAAAAATTTTGTTTCGCGGCTTTGACGACGTTTTAAAGCTAGCTTCTACTACGGTACCGCAGGGATATTTAAATTATGTCTGGATAGAGGAAGCCTTTGAAATTGCCAAAGAAGCCGATTTTGACAAATTAGACCTTTCGGTTCCGCGCGGTAAAATACCGCCGCCGCTTTACAAGCAAACCACCTTGACCTTTAACCCCTGGAGCGAAAGCCATTGGCTTAAAAAACGCTTTTTTGACCAAAAAAGCCGTGACGTCGATACCTTTTCGACCAATTATTTAATAAACGAATTTTTGGACGACTGTGACCGTGCGGTTTTTGAAAGAATGAAAAAGCAAAATCGCCGTCGGTACGAGGTGGCAGGTCTTGGAAATTGGGGTGTTACCGATGGGCTTGTTTTTGAAAATTGGTGTGTGGGCGAGGTTGAAATTTCGCCAAAGGACGAATATAAGTGGAAAAGCTTTTTCGGACTTGATTACGGATATACAAACGACCCCACAGCCTTTATAGCCCTAAAGGTTAACCCAATTGATAAGCAAATATTTATTTATAACGAATTTTATGAAAAGCGAATGCTGAATAGCGATATTGCCGAAAGAATAAAGGCTTTAGGCTTTGCAAAGGAACGTATTCGCGCCGACTGTGCCGAGCCAAAATCTAACGATGATTTACGTCGGCTTGGCATTAGTCGAATTGCCCCGTCGTACAAAGGGCGGGACAGCATATTAAACGGTATTGCAACCATTAACGAATATAAAATTACCGTTGCGTCCAAATGTGTAAATATGATAAGGGAATTATCGTCCTACGTTTATGACGAACGCCGTCAGGAAAACGGGCTCAAACTGCCAAAGGACAGCGAAAACCATTTGTGTGACGCGCTGAGATATGCTTTTGAGGACGTTAAATTCTTTAAGCCAACGGTTAAGGGCGTTAGTGAAAACGATGACAGTGCAATATCCGTTAAAGATTTTAAAGGAGGCTGGGACCAGTGATTTTCCCATTTCTGCTTTTGGCAGTTTCCGCTTTTTTAATCGGCTTTGTTTTGGGTAGAAATAATTACAAGCCGTCAAGGGTGTTTAAGCCCAAAACCCACAGTGATTATGAGCAAATCCAAAAGGAATATGAAAACTTTTTAAATTATGATGGCACCGAACAGCGGTAGGTGCAAATAGGTGATTATATGAACGAAAACGAAAAAACGGTAACCACATCACAGGATACCGACCAAAATGAAAATGCGCCCAACACAGCGCCAAAAACAGCTGAGCCTTTTGTTCCCGTAAAATACAACAAGGAAGTTATTAATTTAAGCCTTGAAAAAGCGGGGGAATTAGCGCAAAAGGGTATGAAATTTGAAGCCCTTTCGGACGAGCTTACGCTTTTAAAGGAATTAGCATCCCAAAGCGGTAAAACTGTTATGCAGTTTTTAAATTCTATAAAAGCGCAAAACACCGACGCTATGATTAATTCCCTTATGAAAAAATGTGGGGATGACACAGCACTTGCTAATGAGGTTTCAAAGCTTTTTTCTAAAAACGAAGAGGCAGACGATGGTTTTTCGGAATTGCAAAAACATTTCCCCGAAATCAAAAGTCGTGATGCTTTGCCTGAAAGTGTTTTAGAAAACGCAAGTCTTTGTGCAAGACCCTTGCTTGATGAATTTTTGCGTTACCGACTCCAGCAGGAAAAGGCTGTAAGGGAAAACTTTTTATCACAGCAAAGGGCACGCTTATCATCAACAGGGTCGCTTCTTAACAAATCAGGGGATGAAAACCCCGAAGCCGCCGAGTTTTTAAAAGGACTTTGGCGAAAATAAATTTTTGGAGGAAATAGAAAATGGCAATTAATTCAATCGAAAATGCAGTAAAATATTCAACCGAGCTTGACAAAATGTTTGCACAAAAAAGTGCAACAGGCTTTTTTGCCGACAATGCACTTGCAACAAAATTTGTGGGTGCAAAAACCGTAATTATTCCCGACGTAGACTTCCAAGGTCTTGCTGACTATGACCGTGATACAGGCTATACCAAGGGCGCAATTACCGTTTCAAACACATCCTACACAATGGCAATGGACCGTGCGCGTTCATTACAAATTGACCGTGAGGATATGGACGAAACCGGCATTGCAAACCTTGCGGGTAAAATTTTGGGTGAATACGTTCGCACTAAGGTTGTGCCTGAATGTGACGCCTACGTTTTATCAAAGCTCGGCGGTCTTGCAATGGGTAGAAGCAACGTTATAAACGGTGAAATTGAAAATCCCTATAAGGCTTTATGTCAGCTTATTAACGAGGTACAGTCGGTTGTGGGCTATGACGAGGAATTGGTGGCTTTTGTGGACGGTTATATGTTTGCCGCTTTACAAAATTCGGCCGAAATTTCAAAAATGATTACTGTAAGCGACTTTAAGCAGGGGGATATAACCCTTAAGGTTAAGTCAATTAACGGTGTAAGCATTATTCCCGTTGTAAGCGAAAGAATGAAAACCGCTTACACATTTAACGGCGGCAATTTGGGCGGCTTTAAGCCTCTTTCAACCGCACGTGAAATTTATATGCTTGTGCTTCCCAAAACTGCAGCACATTTGGTTAAGAAAACCGAAAATATGCGCATTTTTACACCAGAACAAAATATTGATGCTGACGCTTACAAGTTTGACTACCGTATTTATTACGACGTATTTGTAAACAAAAGCGCACTAGATTCAGTTTGGGCTTGGATTGCACCATCGGTTAACATTACTTCACAGCCCGCTTCTGTCAGTGTAAATGAAGGCAATATTAGCGGTAAATTAACCGTTACTGCCACTAGCGAAGGCGAGCTTACATATCAATGGTATAAGTGTAAGGATGAAAACAAGTCGGGCGCTGTTAAGGTTGCAGACGGTAATGCAGCTTCTCTTAATATTCCCACTGACCTTACCGTTGGTGAGCATTACTTCTTTGTAAAGATTATTGTTGACGGCGCAGCCGCAAGCGAATCTGAAGCAGCAGTTGTAACTGTTGCCTAAATTTAAAAGCCTGAGGGGTGGAAACACCCTTCAGGTGAAAGGGAAGGTAACTTAAATGAAGCTACAACCTAATGAAATTTATGAAGAATATCAAAATGGCGTGCAGCACAAAGCCTCGCTTGGAAAGCACGGTCTTTTTGAACAAAACAAAATTAACGAACGCTTTTTTATCGGCGATCAATGGCACGGCGCAAAGTGCGGTAACGACCGCCCACTTGTAAGGTATAACGTAATTAAGCGTATCGGCGACTATAAAATGTCACAAATTTTAAGCAGTCCCATAACGGTTGACTTTTCGGTCGAGGGTGTGCCAAAGCAGAATAGTACTTCTTTAAGCGGTAGCGAAAGCGACGTTAATTCGCTTACCTTGGCGTTTAGCAAATATTTTGACGTAACTGCTGAAAGACTTGGGTTTAATACCTTACAGGAAAAGCTGTTACGCAACGCATTTATTACGGGTAGCGGTGTTTTATACACCTATTGGAACCCTAATTTAAAAACAGGTCTTTTTGCCGACGACAAAAAGACAAGCGAAATTATGGGGGATATTTGCTGTGAAATTTTGGATATTGACAATATATATTTCGGCGACGAATATATTGAGGATATTCAAAATCAGCCTTATATAATAATTGCTTCTAATACCCCCTTAAACGACGCTTTAAAGGAAGCGCGAATAAACGGCGCTAATATTACAATGCTTCAAAACATTGAAAATAGCGCTGTTGACGGTAAGGTTTTGGTGCTTACAAAGCTTTTTAAGGAATATAAAAAGAACGGAAGCTATACAATTAAAGGTGTAAAGGTATGCGAAAATGCAATTATAAGGCCTGAATTTGATACCTTTTTAAGACTTTACTCGTTATCGCTTTTTAAGTGGGAAAGAAAAAATAATTCCCCTTATGGTGAAAGCGAAATAACCTACCTTATTCCGAACCAAATTGCAATTAACCGTATGATTACGGCTAACGTATGGTCGGCAATGACAACTGGTATGCCAATAATGCTTGTAAACGGTGATACCATTACTCAAAAAATCACCAATGAGCCAGGGCAAATTATTAAGGTTTACGGCAGTAACGAAGATGTTACGGGTGCGGTTAAATATTTGACACCGCCAACCTTTAGTCAGGAATACGAAAGCTCAATAAAGGCGCTTGTTGAAAACACCCTTGCACAAAGCGGTGCTAACGAGGTTGCACTTGGTGATCACCGTGCCGACAATAATTCCGCCTTGCGTACTATGCGTGAAGCAAGTCTTATGCCGCTTATAATTACTAAAAACCGTTTTTACAGCTTTGTTGAAGACACCGCACGTATATGGGCGGATTTTTGGGTGACTAAATATTCGAAGCGTGCTTTAAAGCTAAGGGATGCAAACGGTATAAGCTATATGCCCTTTGATGCCGAAAAATATAAAAACTTGATTTTTTCAACAAAGGTTGAAGTAAGTGCAGGTGCACTTTACGGTGACGGCGAAAGACTTGAAACTCTACTTCAGCTATTTGAAAAGGGTATTATTGATAAAAAACAGCTTGTTGCAAGATTGCCCGACGGTATTTTAGCCGACAAAAAGCAGCTGTTAGATGAAATTGTAAGGGGTGACGGTAATGAAGGGGTATGACGTTTATAAGCGTGTTTTAAATTTGCTTGGATATATGTATAACGATGACAGTATAACAAGTGATAACGTTTTATATAAACGTGCGCTTTATTCCATAAACCAAATTTTGTTGGATTTAGGCCAAAACGAAATTGCAGATATGAACTGTGAAATTAACCTTTCAAAAGCACAGCTTGACGCATTGGTTTGCGGTTTAGCAATGTTATTGTCGCTTATTGGCGGTGACGGTGAACGCAACCGCCTTTTTACTAACCTTTATAATGCTAAACGAAGTGCGGCTTTAAACAAGGTCGATGCCGTTGTTGATGCTATGCCAAACGTGGACGGAGGCGCAATTTAAGTTGAAATACAACCACATAACACCTAAACAGCTTAAGTGCCTTAGGCTACCAAGGCTTGACGGAGGAATAAATTCGGTGGCAGGGAATAACTGCATTTTATACGGTAAAAACCTTTGGTTTAAGGACGGGCGACTTCAAACCCGCCCAGGTATTTTTGCTAAAGGTCAAAACGCCCAAACCGTACCGAAGGAAAGTATATACGACCAGTTTGATTACCGCTTATACGATACCGTTGTTAATTATCTTGATACTGATTACCGCATTATGACGGTCGGTGTCAACAGCGACGATTTTATGTACACCCTTTATATTTACTTTGTTGCAAGTGAATATAACATTTTGCCTGTAGGTAATTTGCAGTTTTTACGGCTTTCAAGCAATAGCTACAAGGTGCCTGATAATATAACATTTTACACAGGCGCAAAGCAAACGGGCGGTGGTGTTTTTGCGCTTATAAGCCTTAAAAACCTTGAAGACGTGACCGACAAAAGCTTTAACGTTTATGAAATTAACACCGAATTCACCGAATGGCAACGTGTTTACGACTTTTACGTACCTACCGTGCTTATTAACGGTAGGGGTAATAATTATGATATTGCATACGCCGAAAAAACGGTAGATTATAAAAGCCCTAAGGCAATAGAATCGCCAAACCTATTAAACGGTAAATTCCACGCTTATTATACGTCTGACGGGCGTTCTAATATGTTTCGTTTGCCCGTCTCGAATCTATCCTATGATACGGTTATTTGCCGTATAAATTATACCACAGGCTTTTATGCCGAATGGGTGGTAAGCGGTCAGTCGGTTGTGGACACCCAAAGCTTTATGGGTGCTGATATTATGTTAGAGGTTGACCGTGAAAAAGGCACGCTTTCGTTTACAAGGCAGGGTGAGGCGTATGCTATTCCTATAATGCCAACCTATAACGAAAACAATATAAAGGTTACCGCTGTTAAGGAAACAGTAAAAGGCTTTGCACAGGTGGTGGATTCAACCTGTTCGCTTTCAGCCGACGGGCGTTTATATTTAGCAGGCGGTACAAACGGTAACATTTTAATGCTTTCAAAAAGCGAAAACCCGCTTTATTTTCCACAGCGTTCCACCGTAGAGATTGGCGGTGCCGAGCCTATAACCGCACTTTCAATACAAAACAAAAAAATAATTGCCCTTAAAAACAGCGAATGTTATTTCGTAACCCTTAATAAAGGTGACCGCCTTAACGAAATAAGCCTTATACCCGATAACGACACCCTTTTTAAAACCGATGACACCCTACGTAGCGAGCTTATTTCAAAAACGGTTGGCTGTGAATTTAAAAACACGGTTTGCAAGGTGGGGGATAAAACGGTTTGGCTTGGGCAGGACTGCGAAATTTACGCACTCAACGACATTGGCTTTGACGGGGTAAGGTGTCTTTCAAATTCGGTTAAGACCACGGCAGATTACGAATATATGGATGCTTTTGCGGTGTATAGCGACAGTTATTACATTTTAACTGCAGGTGACAAGGCGTTTGTATGCGACGTTGCTAATCTTTCATTACCTAAGTGGTATTACTGGCAGTTTGGTAGGGGCTTTACCCCAAGCGGTGCATTTTACCGCAACGGTAAGGTTTGGTATTTATGCAATGCCGACAACAGCGGTATATTCTATATTGCAGCGCTGGACGGCACAAGTGACGTTGAAATGTACTATAACGAGGACGGCGAAATTCAAGCTGACCCCGTTAAAATTGAAGGTGTGTTGAAAACCCACAGCTATGCAGTTTCGGGGCAAAACCACAAAAACAGTATTGAAAGCATTTACATTGCGGTTTCGGGCAAGGGTAGGGTAGAAATCAAAGTAAACGACAGGGTAATTGCCTTGGCGGATTTGCGCTTTTCTACTGACGATTACGACAAGGGTGAATATAAAACAATAATGCTTCGCCCACACCTTTACGATACCGAACGGATAAAGCTTACTATTTCGTCCGACAGTGATTTTGCAGTGGGCGATATTGAAATTTTTTATAGAAAAACGGGTTGATTTTATGAAAAAGGTTTTGGCAGTTTTGGCGGTGATGGTAATTTTAGCAGGTTGCAGTAAGACCACACCGCAAAAGCAAATTAATAAGCACAGCGGTGTTTGGCTTTCGTATAGCGAGGTTAATGCCATGCTTGACGGTGACTTTAAAGCCGAATTTAATACACTTGTTAAAAACTGTCAAAGCCTTAAAATAACCGACCTTTATATTCACGTAAGGGCGTTTGGCGATGCGTTATACAAATCGACTCTTTTTCCGCAAAACGAAAAAAGCCTAAAATATGACTTTGATATTTTAAACTACGTTACCGATGTTTGCCACCAAAACAAAATTCGGGTGCATGCTTGGATAAACCCATATAGAATATCGACTGCTACCCAAAATATTGATGAAATAAACCCAAACAGCCCTGCTTACATATGGCTTAAGGATGCCGACCCGCAAAACGATAAAAACGTTTGCGTAAGCGGTGGTATTTATTTAAACCCTGCCGAAAGTCAGGTACAGCAGCTTATAATTGACGGGGTAAGGGAAATTGTTAAGGGCTATGACGTTGACGGCATACATTTTGACGATTACTTTTACCCCACACAAAGCGAGGAATTTGATAAAGCGTCCTATGATTTATATAAAGCTCAAAATCCTGTTCCATTACCACTTGCGGACTTTCGCCGTCTTAACGTAGATTTACTGTTAAGCGGTACATACAATGCTATTAAGCATATAAAAAGCGACGTCACGTTTTCGGTTAGCCCTGCCGCATCGGTCCAAAACAATTATGAAAAGCTTTATGCGGACGTGCGGTCGTGGGTGGATAACGGCTTTGTTGATGCCATAATACCACAGCTTTATTTTGGGTTTGAATACCCTGAAGATAATTTCAAGTTCGATAAATTGCTGAATGCTTGGTGTGACATTGCCGAGCTTAACCCCGACATAAAGCTTTTTATAGGGCTTGGGGTTTATAAAGCAAGACCCGAATTAGAAGCCGACAAGGCCGAATGGCAAAATAATGACGATATAATTAAACGTCAGGTAGAAACGCTTTATAATAACGATAGGGTTGACGGCTTTGTGTATTTTTCATATTCTTCGCTTATAAGTGATGATATGGAATTTAAAGCACAGCGTGAAAATTTAATGAATTATTTAAAAACGAGGGATTAAAATGGAAAGCACGGTAATTGTTGCGCTTATTTCCTTTTTTGGAACCTTGCTTGGTACTGCAGGCGGTATTATAGCCTCGGCAAAGCTTACGGATTACCGTTTAACACAGCTTGAAAAAAGGTTTGAAAACGCCGCAAAAAGCCTTGCGAAAATTCCTGTAATGGAGGAAAAGCAAAAAAACACCGACAGAAGAATTTTAAAGCTTGAACGAGAGCATAACAGAACACAGTTTGTAAATATGAATTAAAACCTATTATAAATAAAATGCGCCCAAAGAATTTTAACCTTCGGGCGCATTATATTTGGCTATTTAAATTCAAAGTGTAATTTTGACGTACCGTCAGAAAACAAAAATAAAACGTAATATACACCTTTTATATTTGTTTCGGTGCTTATTTTTATTTGTGTTTCATTGTGTGTAATGGTGGTGTTTGCTTGAAACTCATAATTATTAATTCGTTTGCAGATGGTTTCATTTATTGCATAGTTGTATTTAGCCATTATCAAAGCAATGGTAATAGTGCTTTTTGTTTTAATATCTGTCATAAACTATCACTTCATTAATTATAAACTTAAGCCTTAAATCTTTAATTTGATACAACAAAATTATACTTAATATATTAAGTATAGTCAAGAGAAAAAGTATGATAATATAAAATTGGTGATAAAAATGATTAGTTATGCGCCGTTTTATGAAACGCTTTTCAAAAAAGGAATTACTGAATATAATTTAATATTTAAACAAGGCTTTTCTGCAAATACTTTACATCGAATGAAGAAAGGCGAAGCAATAAACACAAAAACACTAGATGCTCTTTGTTACGCTCTTGATTGTGAAGTAAGCGATATAATAAAATTTATAAAAGAATAGCACCCAATTCCGTTTGTGGAAAAGGGTGCTGTTTTTTTGTTTATAAACTTTTTTAATCTATTTTATTTTTTGGTTTTAAAGATTGTATAATTATAAGAACAATGACAGTTATTATAGCAATTATGTGCAACAAAAGAGCAATTATACCAAAATATGTTGAAATTGTTGCAATACGGCTATTTTCAATAAGGTGAAAAAATATGTATTCTTCACCCATATCACCGCCATCATAAATTAATAAATGCGGTAATAAAAAGGTTATGTTTACGGCAATTAACGGATATTTAATAATTTTGTTTTTTGAAATGAAAACAGTGGCAATATTATTAGTGAAAAACAGCCATAGCGGGTGAAAAATGGGTATAAGCAACCAAGATCCAACTACCCGATACCAGCCCATATTAAAAATCCATGATGAAAACATAACTAAGGTTAAAACTGCAGATAGGATGTTTATCTTAATAAATTTAGACATATTAACTCCTCTCAATAGTTTTGTTTAAAAATAGTGATAAATAATATCTAAAACAAAAATTAATGTATAAACATTCGAAATATTATAAGCTTTTTAGGGGCTTTAAATTATATGTTAATTTTTCCAAAAAAGTTTTCGTTTGGGAAGTGATTTTCACGCCATTTGGGGTCGAATTTTTTATTATAAAATGAAAAACTGTAAGATGATGAATAGTTTGTATATTTGCTCATGTGAAAACGTTCACTATAATTAAAATTTGAATAATATAAAACGAAAAAAGTCAGCACATCTGCAAAGGAATTATATTCATCTAAAATATATAACTTGTGGTTAAATTTAAAATCGGTTGTGGTGAGAAAGGTTTCAACTAATGCAATTTGCTTATCGCTTTGATAAATTGAAATATAGCCAAAACGTCCTTTAAAGCGAGAATAGCAGTAAAATGTGTTGCCATTATTTAGCGTGATAATGTGTCGGCTTTTGTAAAAGCCCTCAATAGAATTTACAATATTTCCGTATTCTTCACCGTCCTTATAAAGCACGAAATTTCGAACAGTATTAGTCTTTTTGAATAAATACCGTAAAGGGATATAATTGGCAGGCTTTGAAAAAACAAATTCACCGTTTATTATAGTTGTTTTATATGACAACGTGATATCTTGAAACTTGTTTAAATTTCCAAGCTCTCCGTATGCAGTAAAATCGTCGCCTTCTATATCGAATAACTGCTTTATATTTGATGCTGTTTGTTTGATTTTAATTATCATTGCCACACCGCCTTTATTTAAAATAATCTATCCACAATATAAGAAAAGTGAAAAAATTATACCTAAAACAAAAATTAAGGTTTCAACACTTGAAATAATTATAAAATTTTTTGAGGTTGCAAATACGGTTGATAAAACCGAACTTATTAGCCCTAAAACCGAAAGGGTTATAAAGCCGAAGGAATATAAAGCACCAAACACCAAATAATCTATACCGCTTAAGTCGTTGGCGTTATTTATATTTATGTAATCGTTGATAAAGTAACTGCCTAAAATAATTAACAGCCCTAAAAACATAATTGAAAGAAGAAAAAATATCCACGCTAATGCCGGTTTATATTTGTTCATTTTATCACCGCTTTTTTAATTTTTTAAATGACATAAATACCTTGTGAAAGTATCACCGTTTTTTGAAACGGTTTGTTCAGTAATATTAAAGCCGTATTTTTTATAAAACCCAATAGCATCATTGTCGGTTTCGGCAAAGATTTGTTTATTAGTATTGTCGCGGATATAATTTATAAGTTTTGTGCCAATACCGTAATTTTGGTTTTTAGCATCAACTGCAATGCCGATGATCTCAACCTGTTTTTCGCTTTCTTCGGTTGCGATTACACCAATAATTTCTTTGCCCACAAAGTAGCCGTATATTTCAATATTGATATTGTTTTTAAATGTCAATGCCTTTGTTTTGAATTTTTCAAAAGTCGGGTTAAACATACAAGCCGAGTATATGTTATAAATTTCTTCGCTGTTAAAAATCTGTTTAATGTTTTTTATCATTCTTGCTTCCTTATATATACGTTTTTACAATTTGCCAAGCGGCAACAAGCCTTTCTATATTAAAGGTCGCATTGGCAGGGGAGGTTGAGGGTAGGCAAATTGCATCTTTGCCGATTGTGTGGCGGATATATTTGTTGTAATATTTTTCGGCGGTTTTGCCGTTAACAAAAATCTGCTTTATATCGGCGGTTTTTAAAATTTCGGTAAGGTCGTTTGGCACAACGTTTTTAATAGAACTGTCAGAGCTGCCCGTAATTTCGCAAGAAGCAATTACATCCCATAAAGCAATTTTATTTGAATATAGAAAGTTCTTTTTATCTTCTATAGTTGCAGGTGTATTACTACCCATAACCGCTGCAATAACTTTCCAAAATCGGTTTTGCGGATGACCGTAAAAAAACAATTGCTCACGCGATTTTACCGACGGAAAGCTGCCTAAAATCAGTACCTTTGAGTTTTTGTCGTATAAAGGTGGAAACGGGTGCTGTGGCATAGTTATTTCTCTTCCTTTTCTTCGTCGGGTTTTGAGTCGGCATCTTGTTTTTTCTTGTTGTTGTTATAATCCATTAGAGCACCAAAGCAAGTGCCAATGCCAACGCCGAGGCACATACCGACACCAATGTTATCCATAACTGAGCCAATTGATACACCAATTGATACGCCGATGGATAAAAAAATTGGCGTATATTGGATTCGGGTTTCGTTATTACTGTTTTTATTATTTATATTGTTGTGCTTAAGTGCTTTAATAACTTTTTTACATAAAACTAACTCGCTTGTAAAATTTGTACGTGCCCTAATAATTTTTCCATCAATATTTGTTTCAACTATTTTGTTGTGGTGCTTTTTCAATCTTTTATAATAACTTTTAATTAACGGAATAAATCGAGTATCGTTTAATTTTTCAATAACCCAAAAATAAGGGATACCATAATAATCCTTTTCTTCGGCAAATAGTTCTAAAAACCATTCATTAACCAATGTTTTTTCTTCATTAGAAAGATTATCAAATTCTATTGCAGCATGCTCTGCAGCACGGCCCATAGAAATACCGTAGGTTTCAGGAGAAAAGGCTTCATAAAACATTTTAAATTCTTTGGAAAGAAGGTCAAAATTAAATATCATTTTGTATTCTCCTTTGCAGTGTTTATTGATGCAATCAATATTCTGCGAATTTTCCGCATTGCAACAAGCATTTTATTGATTTTAATATAACATTTTTTATCACGATTTTCAAGTTATATATGAAAATAGAGTTATCCCGAAAATACGAGATAACTCTATTTTTGATGGTATGACAAAAATCATACTGACACATTGAAAATCATACCAGAAAATGCGGTTAAAAACTTTGTTTTTAAACAGTAAAACTTCCAAAAGTATGACAGTTATTCCTGCTTTGACTTTTCAAAGTCTTTGCAGTGTGATGATAACTTGCTTGAAAACACCTCTATTTCATTTAACAACTCATTACACTCTGAACAAGTATTGTGCGTATAACATCTTATTAAATTTTCACACGCTCTCTTAGTTGCGTCAATCATTTCAATAAGTGTTTTTTCTTTTGCTATCAAATCTTCTTGCAAAGTCGTAGCGCCAAATATACGATAAAAACTTTTATGCATATCTTTGTACAGAACTAAATCTGCATACATTTTTGATTTTTCTGCGTTTTTTATATCCAGTTCATTGCTACGCTTTAGATTCACTTGCTCTGAATAGTAAACTGCAAGGTTATAATTTGCATAACTACGGTATGAATCATTTCTAGAAAAATCCAGCAATCTTTCGCTGACTTTAAGAATTTCTTCATTAACCATTTCTTTTTGAGCATCTGTCTCAATTTTGTCGTGCATAGTACGAAGAAAATTTAATGTAACAAATAGGAGTTTGTCATTTGTTGGATGATGTATCAATTGTTTTTCTATTTTGTCCCATTTTGCATGCAAAGATGGATATGAGGTATTTTCTTTTTGAATTATACCCTCGATTTCTTCTATAAAATCATTGACATATTCCGAAGAAATACCACACAAATCATCTAATGAGACATTAAAAATTCTTGTCAATGAACACAGAATTGTAATATCTGGGGCTGCAATACCATTTTCCCACTTGCTAATTACTTGATGAGAAACGCATAAAATATCTGCCAATTTTTCTTGTGTCCAGTTAATTGCAAGTCGGTATTTTCTTATATTAGCACCTAAAATTTCATTTACCATTATGAACACTCCTTTCTTTGATTTTATTATATAACAATCAAGGAGTGCAATCTATATGTAATTTATTGAATTACTTGCAACACTATGTAGAAACATTTTTGTCCCTATTGTGCCTCAACCATAACACACTTAATGAAATATTGCTATGCAATATGAAATAATCATAAAGGATTATGAAATTTGATGATTACGCATCAAGTGAAATAAAATTCGCCTCTTAAACATTTGCGAAGCAAATATTTCATAGCGAAGCTATTTCACATTACGAAGTAATATTTCACTCGCCGCAAGGCGAATTTCATTGAAAAACCGACTTGTGTGATACAAGTCGGTTTTTCTGGCCCGCCTAAGAGGATTCGAACCTCCGTTCTTCAGAATCGGAATCTGCTGCGTTATCCAGCTGCGCCACAGGCGGAGATATTAAATGAATGATGAAAAATGAATAATGAATAATTATGGTGTCGAATCAGTGTAGTGAACACTGATTCGATATATTATAAAAAGTAGGGGCGAACTGTGTTCGCCCGCTGATTTAATTACTTTTCATATCCCTTTGGGTTGCCTGACTGCCAACGCCATGTGTCTTCGCACATTTCTACAATGCCATACTCAGCTTCCCAACCAAGAATGTTCTTTGCTTTATCAGCGTTTGCATAAACTTCGTCAGGGTCGCCGGGGCGGCGGGGATCAATAACATAGGGAACATCAATGTTATTTGCCTTAACGAAAGCATCACGAAGCTGTAAAACGCTTGTGCCGTTACCTGTGCCAAGGTTAAATGCTTCACATCCCTTGTTCTGAAGTGCCCAGTCAACTGCTTTAACGTGACCGTTTGCAAGGTCAACAACATGGATATAGTCACGAACGCCTGTGCCGTCAACGGTTTTATAATCGTTACCGAAAACGTGAAGCTTTTCAAGCTTGCCAACAGCAACCTGTGATATGTAAGGCATCAAGTTATTGGGAATACCCTTGGGGTCTTCGCCGATAAGACCTGACTTATGTGCGCCGATGGGGTTAAAGTAACGGAGAAGCGCAATGCACCAATCCTTATCGGCAACGTAAAGGTCACGAAGCATTTCTTCAATAAACAGCTTTGTTCTGCCATATGGGTTGATAGCGCCTAAAGGCATACCCTCAACCAAAGGCATTTCGGTTGCAACACCGTAAACGGTAGCGGAAGATGAGAAAACAATCTTCTTAACACCGAATTCGTTCATAACCTCAAGCAAAACAAGTGTGCTTATAAGGTTGTTATCATAGTACATAATTGGCTCGCGAACGGATTCGCCAACCGCCTTAAGACCTGCAAAGTGGATAACCGCTTCAATTTCATTTTCCTTGAAAATTTGGCGAAGTGCTTCCTTATTGCGAACGTCTTCTTCATAAAATTTAACAGCCTTGCCTGTAATCTTTTCAACACGTGCAAGTGATTCACTGCTTGAGTTATCAAGATTATCGATAACGATAACGTCGTAACCGGCGTTTTGCATTTCAATACAGGTATGACTTCCGATATAGCCGGCACCGCCGGTAACTAGAATTGCCATTATTATTCCCCCAAAATTTTATTGTATTAATATTTTATAATATATACAGCCTTTTGTCAAGAAATGGTAGGGTATGATTTGCAATTTAATTAATGATTATATGATTTTTCTTGATAAAATGCTTTTATTATGATAATATAATAAATTATGAATAAATATGAGGAGAATTACTGTGACCGAATTACAACGAGAAATTGGCAGACGCCGAACCTTTGCTATAATTTCCCACCCTGACGCAGGTAAAACCACCTTGACCGAAAAATTTCTTTTATACGGCGGTGCAATTCAGACCGCCGGCTCGGTAAAGGGTAAAGCTACCGCAAAGCACGCGGTAAGTGACTGGATGGAGCTTGAAAAACAACGTGGTATTTCTATTACCTCGTCGGTTATGCAGTTTGAATATGACGGATATTGTATAAACATTCTTGACACCCCCGGTCACCAAGACTTCTCGGAGGATACCTACCGTACACTTATGGCGGCTGACAGCGTGGTAATGGTTATTGACGCTGCAAAGGGTATAGAAGCACAAACCCGTAAGCTATTTAAGGTTTGCGCTCGCCGCCATATCCCCATTTTTACCTTTATCAATAAGCTTGACCGTGAAGCACGCGACCCGTTTGAGCTTTTAGACGAACTTGAAAAAGAATTCGGCATAGGTACTTACCCTGTAAACTGGCCCATCGGCTGCGGTGTTGATTTTAAGGGCGTTTTTGACCGTGATAAACGTGAAATTTTATCCTTTGCAGAAATGCAGCACCAAGGCATGAACAAAATTAAGCCCACACCTTGTGATATTACCGACATTGCAAAATTAGATGAGCTTATAGGTCCTTATCAACGTGCCGAGCTTGTTGACCAAATTGAATTATTGGACGGCGCAAGCTATGAATTTGATCTGGAAAAGGTACGTTGTGGGGAACTCAGCCCTGTTTTCTTTGGCTCGGCTTTGATGAACTTTGGTATAGAAGTATTTCTCGAAAACTTCCTTAAAATGACCACCTCACCACTTCCTCGTATGTCGGGTGATACCGAGGTGTCACCATTTGATGAGGAGTTTTCGGCTTTCGCGTTTAAAATACAGGCAAATATGAATAAAAACCACCGCGACCGTATAACATTTTTCCGTATATGCTCTGGTAAGTTTGAGCGCGGTGCCGACTATTTCCACGTTCAAGCAGGTAAGCCTGTGCGTCTTTCACAGCCACAGCAAATGATGGCGGAGGAAAGACAAATTATTAACGAAGCCTATGCAGGTGATATTATCGGCGTGTTTGACCCCGGTATTTATTCAATAGGCGACACCGTTTGCTCGGCAAAGAAAAAGGTACAGTTTGAGGGTATTCCCACCTTCGCGCCCGAACATTTTACCTTGATTGAGCAAAAGGACAGCTTAAAGCGTAAGCAGTTTGTAAAGGGCGTTGAACAAATCGCGCAGGAAGGTGCTATTCAAATCTTCCACGAACCGAACAGCGGTATGGAACGCGTTATCGTAGGTGTTGTTGGTGTGCTTCAGTTTGAGGTGCTTGAATACCGCCTTAAAAATGAATATAACGTTGACGTTATAAGAAACGATTTGCCTTATTCTTATATTCGTTGGATAAAGAACAAGGGGATTGATGTTAAAAAGTTAAATCTAACTTCCGACACCAAATGGGTACAGGACTTTAAGGGTAACAATATTCTTATATTTACAAGTGAATGGAATATTAATTGGGCGCTTGAAAAGAATGAAGGTCTTATTTTAGAAGACTTTAGCAAGGATTAGAAATGAAACGGTAGGACAAGAAGTTCTACCGTTTTTAATATTTACAGCAAATTACCGATTAGATTTGTTGTTGTAATTTCTTTTAAAATATGGTATAGTAAAATAAATATATATACTTGGTGAAATATATGAAAATATTGGCTGTGGGTGACGTTTGCGGAAGCATAGGCTGTGACTATGTTCGCAAGGTTTTACCCGATTTGAAACGTAACAAAAAAATTGACTTCGTAATAATTAATGCCGAAAATTCGGCTGACGGTAACGGTATTACTTCCGCTAGTGCCGAAAGCCTTTTAAACGTTGGTGCTGATGTATTAACAGGTGGCAACCATTCTTTCCGTCGTGCCGAGGTGCTTGATTATTTGGAGGAAAAGGATAACGTTTTACGTCCTCATAATTTAGAGGAGGCACCCTTTGGCAAAGGCTATTGTGTTATAGACTGTGGCTTTGTAAGTGTTGCGGTTATAAATTTAAGCGGCAAAATTTATCTTGAAAAAAACGGACCAACCTGTCCGTTTACCACCGCTGACGAGCTTATAGAAAAAGCCAAAAATGACGGTGCAAGAATTATTTTGGTTGACTTTCACGCCGAAGCGACAAGTGAAAAACGTGCTTTGGGGCTTTATCTTGACGGCAAGGTTTCGGCATTTTTTGGTACCCATACCCACGTGCAAACCGCCGACGACCAAATTCTTGGAAAAGGTACTGGTTATATTACCGACCTTGGTATGACAGGCCCTATTGATTCGGTGCTTGGCGTTAAAAAGGAAATTATTATAAACCGTTTAAAGTCTAACGATATGTCAAAATTTCAGTTAGCCGACGGTGAGTGTAGCCTTAACGGTTGCATTTTTGAAATTGATAACAAAACAGGTAAAACTGTTAATATAGAAAGAATTTGTATATAAAATGAAAAAAATCTTATCCATTATTTTGGCTTTGGTTTTATGCTTTGGTATGTCTGCCTGCGCTAAAAAGCAAGGTGGCGGTAGTACAAATAAAGGTGAAAGTGCCGTTGCAAGTAAAAAGGACACAATTACGCTTTTATACTCTACGTCCGACTCGTTTAACCCTTACGAAAGCATTACCGACCAAAACCGCCAAATTGCAAAGCTGTTGTTTGAACCGCTTGTAAAGACCGACAATAACTTTAATACGGTTTTATGTATTGCCGAGAGCGTTAAGACCGAGGGTGCGGTTTGTACGGTAAAGCTTAAAAATGTCACCTTTTCGGACAGTAGCTTACTTACAGCCGACGACGTTGTATATTCCTATAAAGCCGCGGTAGCGGCAAAGGGGTTATATGCCGCCAAGCTTTACGAGGTTAAAACCGTGTCGGTAGCTGACAGTAAAACCGTTGTGTTTGAGCTTAAAAAAAGCGACCCTTACTTTGAAAAAGTTCTAGATTTTCCTGTCTTCAAGGCGGGTAGCGATAAGCTTACCGACGAGGATAGTGTAAAATTGGTACCTATCGGTTGCGGTAAATACGTGTTTAACGATGAAAAAACCGAGCTTGTGCAAAACCCTAAATATTACGGTAAGCTTGGTGATATTAAAAAAATAAGGCTTATTAATGCTCCCGACAGCGAATCGGTTGCGCATTACGTTGAAATTGGTGCGGCGGATATTTATTTTAACGATATATCCGACGGCGAAATTTTCCGTATGAGCGGTCAAAAATATGACATTAACCTTAATAACCTTGTTTATATCGGCATTAACCATTCGGTTGGTGATTTGTCACAGGCGCTTTTGCGTCAGGCAATATCTACCGCTATCGACAGGGATGCAGTTTGCAGCGAGGCTTATTTTAACAATGCGCTTTCGGCAAAAGGCTTTTATACACCCGTTTGGGATGCGGTAAAATCCGTTCAAAATATACAAACTTACCAAAATTCTGAAATAACTATTGAGAATTTGACAGAAATAGGTTATAATAAATTAGATAACGAGGGTGTTCGTTATAGAACTAACCGCAGTTTAAGGTTTAGCTTGCTTGTAAACAGCGAAAACCGTTCGCGTGTCGCCGCGGCTGAGCTTATTGCCGAACAGCTTAAACCTTTAGGTATAAAGCTTACGGTTGTTAAGGTAAGCTTCCAGCAATACCAAAAGCGTCTTTCAAATGGTGAATTTCAGTTATATCTTGGCGAGGTTAATATAACCGAAAATATGGATATATCAAGCCTTGTTGTTCCGGGTGGCTTGGCGGCCTATGGTGTAAAAGATACTGTGCACGAGGTGGCTGAGGGTGAAACAGCACCCGCAACTGTTACCGATATTGTAAATTCGTTTTATTCGGGTAAGGCTGAAATAACCGACGTTGTTTCAGTTTTACAAACCGAAATGCCGATTATTCCCATTTGTTACCGCACAGGTGTAATGTTTTGTGATGATAACATAAAAAACGTAAACGGCGCTTCGCAAAATGATGTGTTTTTAAATATTAGTTCATATAAACTTAAATAAACAGGAGGAATTACTATGATTTCTTACGAAACCAGATTAGGCAAGGTTGAAATCAGCGAAGATTATCTCGAAAAGCTTATTGGCAACGAGGTTACTTCCTGCTTCGGCGTGGTTGGAATGGTTCCCCGCAGAGTAAAACAAAAAATTTACAACCGTTTTTCAAAGTTTGATATGGCTGACACAGGTGTTATTGTGTCGGGCGATGGCGATAACCTTTCGGTTGAAATTCATATTGTTGTTACCTATGGCATTAACATTAACGCTATTGCTGTAAGTATTACCGAAAAGGTAAAGCATACCGTTATGGAAAATACCGGTCTTGATGTTAAGAAGGTAACCGTTAAAATTGATGGTATTAAGGAATAATTCCTTCCGTTGTTTAAAGGAGTGTATTAAATTTTGATTACCGGCGATATATTACGTGACGCTATAATTTCGGCTGCTAATAATTTAAGCAATAATCGCAAGGCAGTTGACGATTTAAACGTTTTCCCCGTACCCGATGGTGATACAGGTACTAATATGTCTATGACTGTTGGCAATGCTGTACGCGAGCTTGAAAAATTAAGCGGTGCAACTGCAGGTAAGGTGGCAGCAGTTAATGCTTCGGCTTTACTTCGTGGCGCTAGAGGTAACTCGGGCGTTATTACCTCGCTTTTATTCCGTGGCTTTGCTAAGGGCATTGGTGATGCTGAAACCGTTTCGGCTGAAAACTTTAAGGATGCCTTTGCATTAGGTGTTGAAGCGGCATATAAAGCAGTTATGAAGCCTACCGAGGGTACAATTTTAACCGTTGCACGTGTTGCAAGCGAATATGCGGCAAGGTCATACAAGGCAGGCAAGGACGAGGTTAGTGTTTTTGAAGACGCTATTGAAGGTGCAAAGGCAGCTCTTGCCCAAACCCCTGAATTGCTACCACAGCTTAAAAAGGCAGGCGTTGTTGACGCAGGTGGTCAAGGCTTTGTATTAATTCTTGAGGGTATGCTTTCAGTATTTAAGGATGGTGTAGTTATTAAGTCTAATGCTTCGACTACTGCAATTGATGAAGAAGATGAAGATTCCTCACGCAATGCCGCAGGCGAATTTGAAGGCGAAATTACATTTACTTACTGTACTGAATTTATTGTAAATCGCGCTGAAGAATGTGAAAAAGAACCACAGGAGCTTCGCAGTTATCTTGAGACCATCGGTGACTGTGTGGTTGTGGTTGACGATGAAGAAATTATTAAGGTTCACGTTCATACCGACCATCCCGGTAACGCAATTGAAAATGCGTTAACATTTGGTTCACTTGTTCATTTAAAGATTGAAAATATGCGTGACCAGCACGAAAAGGCAAAGCATGACGCACAAAACGCTAAAGCTAAGCCTGTAAAAAATGCTGACCGTACCGAAACCTTTACCCCCGCCAAGCCCGAAAAGCCGGTTGGCTTTGTTTCGGTTTGCGCAGGTGATGGCTTAGCCGAGTTATTTAAGGATTTAGGCGTAGATGTTATTGTATCGGGCGGTCAAACAATGAACCCCAGCACCGATGATATTTTACGCGCTATTGAATCTACACCCGCTGAAACTGTTTTTGTATTACCTAATAACAAAAATATTATTATGGCGGCTGAACAGGCAATTCCGATAAGCACCCGCAAGGTTATTGTTATTCATACAAGAACTATTCCGCAGGGTATTGGCGCAATGCTTGCCTTTGATCCCGACGCTGACGATAACGCTAATGAAATTGCAATGCAAAACGCAATTCAGCGCATTACCACAGGTCAAATTACCTTCGCCGCACGTGACGCTGATTTTGACGGCTTTAAAATTAAGCAGGGCGAATTAATGGCAATGCTTGGCGGTAAGATTAATTTTGTTGACACTGACCTTGAAAAGAGTGTTTTAAAGCTTCTTAAAAAGATGGTTAAAAACGACAGCGAATTTATTACTGTTATTTACGGTAGTGACGTAACTGCTCGTCAGGCATCCGAAATTGAGGCAAAAATTCAGGAAAAGTTCGGTGCGAAGTGCGAAATCACAATGATTAACGGCGGTCAACCGATTTATTATTATATCCTTTCTGTTGAATAAGGAGATATTATTATGACAGCTTTCACTGATATTCAATATTTAAAAGGTGTCGGTGCTAAAAGGGCTGAAATTTTAAAATCAAAGGGCATCGACACAGTCGGTGCCCTTTTGCGCTTTTTTCCAAGAAAATATCTTGACTGGACAAATGTTACCCCAATAATGCACGGTTTTTTAAACGAAAATGTGTGCATTAGGGCTAAAATTGTTACCCCTATTGAAGAATATAAAACCAAGGGCTCAATGGTTATTTATAAATTTATTGCCGAAGACCAAAGCGGTAGAATGTTTGTAAATTTATTTAACCAACGTTTTTTGGCTGAAAAGCTAAAATACGGTGGGGATTATTTGTTTTACGGCAAAATGGACGGCAGTTACATAATGCGGCAAATGAATTCGCCTATTATAAAGCCTGCCGATTATAACGTAATTGAGCCAATTTATCCCGCAAGCCGTGATATGTCGTCAGCACAGCTATCACGCCTTATAAAAACAGCGGTAAAATCGGTTGAAATGGCTGAAACCTTACCACAAATTATAATTGAACGCAACAACCTTTGCAATTTAAAGTTTGCAATTGAAAATATACATTTTCCAATGTCGCCCGAAGCCTTTCATAAGGCGAAGGAGCGCTTGGTTTTTGAAGAGTTGTTTGTTTTACAAACCGCTTTGGCGCTTATTAAATTCAAAGCGCATTTAAAAAGCGGTTGTACTATTACTAAAAATTCCTTTAATACCTTTAAGCAAAGTCTGCCGTTTGAAATGACCAACGCCCAAAAGCGTGTGGTTAATGAATGTATAGCTGATATGCAGTCGGGCAGACCAATGACACGCCTTGTTCAAGGTGACGTTGGCAGCGGTAAAACTGTGGTTGCGGCGGCACTTTGCGCCGTTGCAGCTGAAAACGGTTATCAGTCGGCTTTAATGGCTCCTACTGAAATTTTGGCCGAACAACATTTTAAAACCCTTTCTAAAATTAATGAAAATAGTGGTATCAGATGCGGACTTTTAACAGGCTCACTAACCCAAAAACAAAAAAATACGGTTAAAAAGCAGTTATTAGATGGTGAAATTGATTTGATTATAGGCACCCACGCACTTATTGTTGATGACGTGCAGTTTAATAATTTAGGGCTTGTTATTACCGACGAACAGCATCGTTTTGGTGTTGCACAGCGTGAAAAATTAACTCAAAAGGGTGAAAACCCCCATACGCTTGTTATGTCGGCAACACCCATTCCGCAAACCTTAGGGCTTATTTTGTTTGGTGACCTTGATATAAGCGTTATTGACGAATACCCCAAGGGTCGCCAAAAAATTGATACCTACTGTGTTGATTCCAGCTATCGTATCCGAATTTATAATTATATAAAGAAGTTTTTGGATAATGGTCGTCAGGGTTATATTGTTTGCCCGCTGGTTGAGGACGGGGAAGAAAGCGGTTTAAAATCGGTTAAGGAATATTACAACACCCTTTGCGAAAACGAATTTAAAAATTATTCGGTTGGGCTTTTGCACGGCAAAATGAATGCCAAGGATAAGGAAAAGGTTATGTACCGTTTTGCAAATGGTGAAATACAGCTTTTGGTGGCAACCACGGTTATCGAGGTTGGAATAGATGTGCCAAACGCTACGGTTATGCTTATCGAGGATGCCGACCGCTTCGGTTTATCACAGCTTCATCAGCTTAGGGGTAGAATAGGTCGCGGCAGTGAAAAAAGTGACTGTATATTAATTACCGACAGTCAAAACGAAGAAACAATTAAACGCCTTGACGTTATAAAAAATTCGAGCGACGGCTTTGTTATTGCCGATAAGGATTTCGAACTTCGTGGCCCTGGTGACTTTTTGGGAAACCGTCAGCACGGTATTCCGCAAATGAAAATTGCCGACATTTTTGCCGACAAAAAGGTGCTTTTCAAAGCTAAAAAAGAAGCCGAATTATTACTTAAGTACGACCCCAAGCTAAAATTTCCCGAAAATAAGGAATTAAGGCAAGAGGTTATCGACCTTTATAAACGGCTTAATCAGAATTAAAAAGTATTTGACTTGAGGAGGTACAGAATGACAATAAAAATTGAAAATGACGGATATGTAAATTGCAAGTCAAATTTTTATTCCGCACAGGATATTATATCATCTGATACCGTTTATTTGTTTGACACAGGCATAAACAAGTTGATTGGTGAAATAGATTCGGGAATATGGGCAATAAGTTATCTATTGTCAATGTATGATTTTATACCTCAAAATTTTGTGTTGTTTAAGGATGCCGTTCTCACTGTTAACAACGAACGAATATCTTTAAATGAATTTTGTAAATATTCTTGTTATTTAGATGAGTCTTACCCTTTGTTTAATACGAAAAAAAGTGTTAAAAGGCTTATTGAAGAAGGCTTAAAAAAGTCTAAATTAACCTACAGTGTTCAGCAAATAAAGGATATTTTTTTGTTGGATGAAGAACTTTTTGAAAGACCGGCACACCAAGTTGGCAATGAAAGATTCAGGGCAATGTCTGCAATAGCCTTTGCACACGGTAAAAAGGTTTTTTGTTTTCCTTGGTTAAGTCAAAAACGATATAATTATTACAATAATAATATTTTAAAATTATTAGAAATTTTAAACCAGCTTGAAATGATTGTTATTTTACCGATAGGATATTCGGGTCAAGATTAAATTGGGGTTTATCGCTGACGCGAAATTCGGAATTCGTAATGCGCAATTCGGAATTATTGTACAAATTAGATTGCATATTCGTAGGGGCGAACCGTGTTCGCCCGCAAGCCTTCCCCAGCGGTTATTCCCCTGTTAGGGGAAATGTCGCATAGCGACAAAAGGGTTCCTGTTTTCGGAGAAAAAAGGTGGCGCCGTTAGGCGACGGATGAGGAGAGCATTAAAGCACTTTCTTAA
>JAGAPJ010000035.1 GCA_017623315.1 Clostridia bacterium
AGTAATTGGTATGTTCTTAAACTTGCAAAATACCTCCCGTAACATTAAAGTTTGTTACAGGAGGTATCAGTTATGAACTATATTAAACATGTATCAATTAAATTCGCAAAAAACCACAAACTTTACGGTAAAGAAATTACCCTAAAGAAATTGCTGTTCGCAGCAAAACAAAACGGCTATGTTGTCAAAAACTACAGCACATCCGCTCACATGATGATTATGCTCGGCGTTTATGAACGGGCTGTGAAATCTTCATCCATTGCAGTAATTGAAGAGAAAGGTGACGTGTATATCTTTATTGATGATTCTATGCCGGAACAGAAGCAACTATTTGCCCTGGCGCACGAGCTTGGTCACATCCAGCTTAAGCACGACCCGCAAAAGCAGGGCAAACGACAGTTTGAACGTGAAGCAAATTTGTTTGCCCACTATCTTCTTGATTCTGACTATGACATAAAACGGATTTTCAACATAATTAAAATTCTTATAGCCGTACTTTGTTTGCTCTTCTCTTTTATATTTTGCTTGCTTTGCTATGATATTTTCTTTCCCCAAGCAAATAACAGTCAGACAACACAACAAAATCAGGCGCCAAGCCAAAGCTCAGCGCCTTCGAATAATACGTCAACCGTTTTCTATTACACACCGCACGGTGAAGTTTACCATATATACCGTGACTGTCACTACATACGCAATTCCAACAATGTCCACGCTACAACAACTAAGGTTGATGGTATTGAGCGCATTTGTTCGGCTTGCGAAAAAAGATATAAAAATCACTAATTTTTCAGTATAGGACATTATATGAAAAAATTTCTTTTATTGTTTTTAATTCTAACCACACTTTTCACAACTTCTGTCAGCGCCCACAGCGGAAAAACCGATTCCAATGGTGGTCATCATGATAATGTAAATGGCGGTTACCATTACCATCACGGCTATCCCGCTCACCAACATATAAATGGCGAATGCCCATACGATATGGAAGATAACACAAACGAAGTTGACAATACCGAAATTACTAATAATACAGGAACCTTAATCGTATTAATTTTACTAATTGTAATTTTTGTAATCCTTGCAGTAATCTCGATAAAAAAATATGGCAATATTCTCGAATTTCCTATGTATGCATTTATTTCAATTATGTCGCTTCCTTTTCTTGCTATGTACGGTATATCTTGGTGCATAAGTTATCTGATTAAAAAACTTTTATTCTTATTACCAACTAAATCACCATGTTGCTGTAAAATGCTTGAACGATATTGGCTTGATATAGATAAAATTAATAAAAATTACATTCCCACTGATTATTGTATTGAGCGAGAATTCTGTGAAGTTGTAGCGGAATCTGAAAAATATCTTTTCTATAACTATCAGACCTTTCCGGATGGCTCTGGCGGTTACATACTTCGTAGAGACAAAAAAGATAGAGATAAAATTTACTTCTTCGGTAAATCACAAGAATATAACATTATTTTTAACAATTATCTATTTCAAGCTCGTTATCGTGAACTTAACGGAAACACTCAAATAACAGCTAAAAACATAGATGACGGTTCGATAAAAGAATTTAATTGGCTCGGTGACGGAAAAGTTATGTTTGTCCACGGGCACTGTGGAAGAATATATAATTTGGAATGTATTGAAAAGATGTATGTGGAAGATAATAAAATGATTTTGGAAATTTTAAAAGATAATCCATATAAAAAAGAAACTAATTCAAAATATAAAATTATCGTCACCACTAATAAATACGGTGATTTTATTACAAAAATCGAATAAAACAAAAGACGAGGTGAAAAATATTGCTTACCGCTGCCGCTTACATCCGTGTATCAACGGACGACCAACTTGAATTCAGTCCCGACAGTCAATTAAAGGTTATCCGCGACTATGCCGAAAAAAATAATATAGCCTTACTTGAAGACTGCATTTTTATGGAAGACGGCGGCAAATCAGGTAAAAGCATGGCAAAGCGTGACCGCTTTCTTGAACTTATTGCGCTTTCAAAAAAGAAGCCTAAACCCTTTGATATGATTCTTGTATGGAAGTTCAGCCGTTTTGCACGCAACCAGGAAGAAGCTATTACCTTAAAATCCATGCTCAAGCGTAACGGCATTGACGTTGTGTCTATTTCCGAACCGCTACCCGAAGGCGCTTTTGGCGACCTTGTAGAAAGAATTATCGAATGGACCGACTCATACTACCTTGTAAACCTCAGCCAAGAGGTTAAACGCGGTATGCAGGAAAGAGCATCTCGTGGACTTCCTGTAGCTCCCCCACCTATTGGTTATGATTCTAAAGATAATCAATATATCCCTAACGCTGATGCACAGTATATAAAAGGAATATTTACCGATTACCTTAACGGTTTGGGACTTCGTGCAATTGCAGTTAAATACGGTGATTTAGGTATGCGTACCACCCGTGGCAATATGCCTGATAACCGTTGTATCGAATATATGCTCCGAAACCCCGTATACATCGGTAAAATCCGTTGGAGCCTTGACGGCCGAGCCGCTTCTACCCGTCATTATGATAACCCCAACATAATGATTGCTGACGGTAAACACGCACCTATAATATCCGAAGAACTTTTTAACGCAGTGCAGGATAAGCTAAATGCTCAAAAGCGTATGTACGGAAAATTCCAACGCCGCGAACAGCCCGTAAAATATATGCTCAAAGGTTTGGTCCGTTGCTCTGAGTGTAATTCAACCTTAATATTAATTAACGCCAAATGCCCGGCGTTTCAATGTCATAGTTATGCAAAAGGCTCTTGTAAGGTTTCACACTGCATTTCACTTAACAAAGCAAATAAAGCAGTTATCGAATATCTTGAAGAAACCGTCAAAAACGGACAATTTAACGTTTCCTCTACAAACTCCGATTCGGTACCAGAAGAATACGCAAATTATTCTCGGCTTATCGAAAACGAAAAGGCGAAGCTTAACCGCGTAAAAGCGGCATACCAGAACGGCATCGACACCCTTGAGGAATATAAACAAAACAAGGCAAAAATTCTTGAAAACATTTCAAAGTTCGAAAAGCTTTTAACAAAGACTCCCTCGCCAAAAATTAACGCTAATGAATATTCAAAAAAGGTGCTCGGTGTATTAAAGGTGGTCAAAGACCCAAAACAAACCGAAGCAGCCAAGAACGCCGCCCTGCGAACAATTATTGAAAAAATAATCTTCATAAAGCGCGAAAACAAATTTGAAATTTATTTCCATTAAAATTATATATCCAAATGCAGTATGCAGGTCCCGACGGTGAGCTCGGCGCTTCTATGCGTTATTTAACTCAGCGTTACGGTCAGCCCTTTAACGAAGTAAAAGGCATTTTAACCGATGTTGGCACCGAAGAATTAGCCCATCTTGAAATGGTGTGCGCAATGGTGCACCAACTAACACGTGATTTAACACCTGAAGAAATTAAACAAAGCGGCTTTGATAAATACTTTGTTGACCACACCGCTTCAGTTTATCCGCAAGCGGCGGCAGGTCTTCCCTGGCGCGCTGAATATATTCAGTCCAAGGGTGATGTTTTAGCCGATTTACACGAAGACTTAGCGGCTGAACAAAAGGCAAGGGTTACCTACGATAACCTTATTCGCCTTATCGACGACCCCGATATTTTAGAACCACTTAAATTCCTTCGTCAGCGTGAAATTGTGCATTATCAGCGCTTTGGTGAAGCACAACAAACAAGGTGTAATGATAACGGCGGAGCAGCTGACAAAACCGCTTGAAATAAGGCTTTTTAAGTACATAAAGGAGATTTAAAATGAAGCTGTTTAAGTGTATTGTTATGCTGATTTTAATATTAATTTCTATTCGGACAGGCTATCTTGCACTTTTATATAAGGTCTCAACATCAACAGGTGCTTTTCTAATATGTTTAGGTATCACCTTGTTTGTTGCATGTGATGGCGGTCTTAAAAGAAAATCAAATTGAATAATTGCTATCCTGATTACGGGATAGTTATAATTAACCTACAAATTTTCAAATTATTGTTGATTTGTAGGTTAATTTGTGATATACTATTAGTAGTCAGGAGGTAGTATTATGACTGATATTATTTTTGAATACAAAGAATTACTTGCGACAAAGCTTGAAATCGAGCAAAAGCTTAGTATTTTACCTAAAGGATATATATCTAAAAAGACTATTGGCGGTAAGCAGTATTTATATTTGCAAACCCGTAACGGCGATACTGTTGAAAGCAAATACATCAAGGCAGAAGAAGCAAATGAAATAACAAAGCAAATTTCTTTAAGGAAAGACTATGAAGCACAATTGCCTGAGATTTTAATCAGACTTGCAGATATTGAAACTGCCGCAGAATTGTTAGACAAGGCATTACTTCGTAAATTAAAAATGTTAAAACTCACAAGCGGTATGGATAGCATTTCTGCTGACGAAAAAGAAAAACGAATTTCCTTTTCAGATGCTATGACTTCAATCGAGGGCGTTCCCGTAAGTGATAAGGTTAAAACTGACCTTGCCAATTGGAAAAAAGGCAATATAACATTCTTGTCTGTGTTTGAACAAACGCTAAGAAGATACGGCTTTGTAACGGAGGTATAACAAATGCGCGACCCTTATTTATATGATGATGTTGACGTGCTTAAAAATTTAGCAGATATAAAAGATTCAGAATTGCTACGCAAAGCAGAGGCTGACATTACCGGTCTTGCTATGGCAGCGATTTATGATTATAAATACGATAAGTTTAATACCGAAACCTTGCAGGATATTCACCGTAATATCTTCGGTCAAATATTTGATTGGGCGGGAGAATTCCGTACCATTCAAATGGTGAAATATGAAGATGTTCTCGGCGGCGATACTGTTCGTTATGCTTATCCTAAAGAGATTAAAAAGCAACTGAATGAAACGATGAAAGAAATCGCCAAGCTTAAAAGAACCGGCGATAATGATAAGGATATTGTTTTTAAGCTTGTTCGTATTATTGCAAGTATTTGGCATACACACCCCTTCCGCGAAGGCAATACACGAACGGTTATAGTGTTTGCTGTACTACTTGCCAAATCATTGGGCTTCGAGGTTGAACACGAACTATTCAAAACAAACTCAACCTACGTGTGCAATGCTCTCGTCTGGGCTTCACAAGGTATTTATTCTAAACATGAATACCTTGAACGCATCTTCTTCGATGCAATCCTCGGCGAAGATAACGAAACCAACATCCCAACCGAAACCAAAGTAAGTAAATACGATACCATCGGCGAATATAAAGTTAAAAACTATAAAGAACGCCCGCATGAGTATACCGATGAATAATTTTCATATATGAGTTACCTATTTAGTTTCAAATTTATTAAATAAAGAAAGCGTTGGGAAATAAAATGAATAATAAAGTTAAAAGAAAATACAAAACTGTAAACCAAGCAATTGATAGTATTAATAGCATAAATAAGAGTAAACAGCCCAAGCCGGGTTTTCCAACAGTTTATTTGTTGGCTTTTATTATTGTTTTTATTATTGTTGTAGTTGCGGCGTTTTGTATTGAATCAATAAGTGAAAATGCAATAGGTTTTTTGTCAAATATTATAACGATTGCAATCACTATAATTATATTCTTTTACACAATCAATAACGAAAAACGCGAGGATTATAAATTAGCTAAAAAGAACGCAGGCATATTGGCACAATCGTTGAACTCTATTATGACACAAATCACAATGATTAATAACGGAGAACGATTTAATATTATTTATCCTCCAGAATTATTAGATTACTATCGCCAGTGTTCAGTATATTTAGAATATGAATATCTCGAGCCAATAATGAGTGAGTTAAGTTTTGTAAATCGTATAAATTCTTGTGTTGAAAATAATAACGAAGATCAAATACAAAGATTAATAGAACATAGAAGAAGATGCTTATCCCGATGGAACGATGATTTTAATATTATTGAGGTTTCTTATAATTTACATGCATTTTCAGTAGAACAAGAAGAACAAAAACCATGGAAAAAACAAAAACAATATAAGGAATTTGATGAGTTTATTTTAAATAACTACGAAAAAGATATAAAGAAGTTAACTTTGAAACGGCTGATAGAAATGGACGGTGAATGCGACGAATCTCTTATGGCAGATTATATTGCCGAACGTTTGTCTAAAGAAATTAAAAAGAAGAATACAGAATTAACAAAACCTTTGTATGAAAAACGGGCATTAACCAAAGCGATTTTTAAAGTCTATCTTACATTAGAAGAGAAAGATGGGTTTAAAATTTGTTGGGGAATATTATCGTTAAACAAAAAATAAGTATAAAGTTGCAATTTATTGTTTACTATGAAAACAAATAGATAACCACAAAAACACGGCAACAAAAATAACCCGTCTTGCGGCGGGGTGAATAAAAGTATGTAAAGAATAGGTTATGGTATGGCAGGAACGGCTGTCATGTCATAGCCTAATTCATTTAGTTTTTTAAGATACGAATTAATTTTCTTTTCGCGGTTGAACTTGTTGTAATAATCTGCACCTAAATCGTGGAACGGTTGGTTGTATTTTAGTATGTAGTAAATTGCAGTGAGCATTGAGTGAGCAACTGCCATAGCCGCAATTTTAGAACCTCTGCGTATTTTAATACGCTGGAACTGTGCGTAGAAAAAGGTGTCTTTGTGTTTGGATGTACCGTGAGCACATTGAATAAGGGTGGTTTTAAGTGTAGGATTGCCTTTTGTTGTCCTACCGCTACGGCGTTTACCTGCACTTTCATTGTTACCCGGTGCTACACCCGCCCAAGAGCATAAATGTGAAGCTGAAGGAAATCTGCTCATATCCTTACCAATTTCCGAAATTATGGTTTGAGCACCGATTTTACCTACACCCGGTATTTCTTCTAATGCATTTATGGCATCCTCATAGTCCTTAATATAGTCTTGAATAATCCTATCTATGTCCTTGATTCGTTTTGTCATATCGTCAATATGGTCAAGAACACTACGAATAAGTTTCCTCTGTAACGGAGAGATTATGCCGTCAAGCGAACTTAATATCTCTTCGGCACTGCTGTGCATTTGGTGATTCCTTATGTCATCCACAGCCTCAAGAGATATTTCTTCTCCGCTGAGTAAAAGGTCTAAGTATTTTCTGCCACTTTTACCGTTTATGTGTGTTAGCTTGCTTCCGAGCTTAATATTAGCGCCTTCAAGCATTTTCTGTAAACGGTTAAGCTCACGACTGCGTTCCTCAACAAGACTTTTGCGGTAACGGGACACCTCTCGTAATTCCCGTTGCTCACGGTCAGGAATAAAGCTTGCTTTTAGCAGTCCGTGCTGTAAAAGGTCTGCAATCCATTCGGCATCCTTCATATCCGTTTTTCTTCCCGGCAAGGATTTCATATGGTGTGCATTTACCACCATAGCAGGAAGTCCGGATAATTCAAATAAATTGTACAGGGGTTTCCAGTATGACGCTGTACTTTCCATAGCGATCATTTCACAACCGCTATCCAAAAGCCAGCTTGTGAGCTCTCTAAGCTCGTTTGTTAACGTACCGAATTCTCTTATTTCCTTTTTTCGTCCGTCACGAAAGCAGGCTACGATCATTTTCTTATGTACGTCAATACCACAACAGCGCTGATATACTACTTCCATTATTTTCCCTCCATAGCATATTTGCAGCGAGGCTCTTTTTATATCTCATTTTACTATCCGTTCTTTCACTCAAAAGAGCTGAACAATTCGTGGTTCGCAGAAAGAGCCTATGTAAATTTCTTGATCGGTCTCAAAGATCCAACAACATAACCTACCTTATGGCAGGAACGGCTGTCATGTCATAGCCTAATTCATTTAGTTTTTTAAGATACGAATTAATTTTCTTTTCGCGGTTGAACTTGTTGTAATAATCTGCACCTAAATCGTGGAACGGTTGG
>JAGAPJ010000036.1 GCA_017623315.1 Clostridia bacterium
GGGCTTCGGCAGAAATGAGGGTAGTTTGAGCGAGTCAAAGGAAACACCCGACCAAACGGTAAAAACGCCCGTGAGAGCGAAATTCGAGCCGAAACAGCCGAAAATTCGCCGTCCCGGTACTGGATGTATCACAGAGATCAACGATCATCTATTCGAAGGTCGGTACTCGCCGACAAACGCCTACGGAAAACGCACACCGAAGAATGTGTACGCCAAGACGAGAGAGGAATGTGAAGAAAAGCTTGTCGAGCTAATAACGCAGATGAATGCCGAAATAGCCGCCGAAAAAGAACGGCTCAAAACGGAACAATCGGCATAACACACACGGCGGTAAGGAACAAAAGCCTTACCGCCGTAGTTTTATTGAAAAAGATATTGATATGTGGTATAATCAGTTCCATAAAATAAGAATTTGAGGGGAACAGGAACTTTGAATTCATTTTAGGTGTTTATGTAATGGCTATTGAATACGGATTATGTAATTAGTGGTTTGGCAACCATCGGTTGACACATTGCAAGGCACTGTTTGGTGGTATGTAACCGTCAAAAACACTATAATGACGATACAAGATCACCAAGGAGGTAATGAAAATGATTTTAGCAGATAAGATAATACGACTCAGAAAGAAAAACGGCTGGTCGCAGGAAGAACTTGCCGATAAGATGAATGTTTCCCGTCAGGCGGTTTCCAAATGGGAAGCAGCACAGACCACGCCTGATTTGGAAAAGATACTTCAACTCGGCAATTTGTTTGGAGTAACAACCGATTACTTATTAAAAGATGAAATTGAATATGAGGAATTTACAGACAGTTCGGACGAAACATCGATCCGAAGGATTACCCTTGCTGAGGCGAATGAATATCTGGAACAGAGGAAAGATGCCTCGGTTAAGATAGCGATTGCCACATTCCTGTGTATTATATGTGCCATTCCTTTGTTTCTTTTGATCGCATTAAGTGAGATGACTGCGCTTCCGATTGCCGAAAACACCGCAATTGGAATTGGCGTGGTTGCGATTTTCCCCATAGTAGCGTTTGCGGTTTATATGTTCATTCGTGTTGGTTTTAAGAACGCACCGTACGAATTTTTAGAGAATGAACCCTTTGAAACGGAGTATGGTGTTACAGGACTTGCAAGAGATAGACAGAAAGCCTACCGCAGCACATATGTGAAATGTAATTATATCGGTGCATGTGGTTGTGTTTTGTCGCCCGTACCACTCTTATGCGGTGCATTTTCAGAAAACGGTCTGCTTACGATGCTGTTGCTTTGCGTTACTATGCTTGTTGCGGGAATTGGAGTGATGTTTTTTATCGTTGCAGGTGTTAGATGGGCAAGTATGCAAAAGCTTCTAAAAGAAGGCGAGTTTTCTGACAAAGGAAAACGAAAGAGCAAGATCAACGAAGCAATAGGAACGGCATACTGGTTGATAGCGACCGCAGTTTATCTTGGGTGGAGTTTTCTAACTGACGATTGGCATATTACTTGGGTGGTGTGGCCGATAGCAGGAGTTCTGTTTGCGGTGGTAGAGCTTATTTGTAACCTTGTGATTGATAAGCAAGACGAAAAGTAAAATATCAATTTGCCTGAGCGACAAATTTCAATATGTCGAACTGATAGCAAAGAAAGATATATGATCACAAAGAGGGCTGACCAGAATAACCGGTCAGCCCTCAAATTTTGAGCCGCAGTAAACAAAGAAAAAGAATTTTTGTAGGCCACAGTTGATTATGTGGTCGTAAAAAACACGATTTTCGCAAAAGTGGCGGCAAAACACCTAAAATGCATAAAAAATTGACCGAAAGTGGAGGTAAAACCTCAAAATTCGGTCAAAATTTGGTCGGAGTGACAGGGTTCGAACCTGCGGCATCGACATCCCAAATGTCGCGCGCTACCAACTGCGCCACACCCCGAAATATTTAATTTTATGCTCGGATTTTAACAGAAATTCCGCAACTGTGGGACACTATGTGGTCGTAAGCCTATTATAGCATATTTTTAAAAAATATGAAAGCGGAAAAACTGCAGTATTAAAGGCTTTTTTGAGGTGTCTGGGATTTTACTTGAATTACCTATCTCACAGTCCCAAATGTCGCGCGCTACCAACTGCGCCACACCCCGTTAGAACTTTTGTATTATACCTTAAAAAGTGTGGTTTGTCAACAGGTTTTATTTAAAATTTTGCGTTATTATAAGCAATATACCAAGTGGAAGGCATAAAACGGTTATAAGTAAGGCTGTATGTAATTTTAGTTTGCGTTGCGGCATAAAAGCGGCTGCAAAACCACAAAAGATTATTAGGCAAACAATAATGAAATAGTGCATAGCTGTTCTCCTTTGATTTATTCTAATTATAATATACCAAAGGCTATGTACCAAAAATGTACCTCAAATTTAAACAGCGGTAGATGTTTTCTACCGCTGTTTAAGCTATTCAATAATTTTCACTAGGTCGTTAAGGTCTTTTCGTTTTTTAGGACGAAGCTTGTAGTCTGCGGTTGGGTAACCGATAGAAATAACAAGCCGCACATCACCCGAAAGGTCACAAATTTGTTTTATTTTTTTGCTGTCAAGCCAACCCAAAATGCAACTGCCAAGTCCCTGTGCTGTGGCTTCGGCAGTTATATATGATGAAACAATACCAATGTCGATTGAACGGTAATCATTGCCTTTGACCTTTGCGCCTAAAGCGGCAGTACGGGAGTAGGGCATTTCTGAAATAACAATTTGTACGGGCGCATCGGCTGAAAATTTGTTCATTCCCATTCCCATTGTGGCTTTTGCCACTCGTTCTGCTACTTCACCTTTACATACGGTTAAAAAGTAGGGTTGACCGTTACAGGCAGAAGGTGAGAGCCGAGCGGAATTCAAAATAGCGTTAAGTTTTTCTTGTTCAATCGGTTTTGTTTTATCAAAACTACGGCAGGACTGTCGTGTGTTTGCAATTTCAGTAAAGTTCATATAATCACCTAGTTAAATTTATGTTTTGTGTGCTTAAAAACGGTTATAACGGTTGGAATAAGCAAAAGCTGTAAAATAATGCCTGGAATAGCATCAATAAAGCCACCGCTTATAAACATTGCAAGGGTAAAGGCCTTGCCCGAAACACCCATAAGTATGGTTTTTGAAATTGCCCAAACAATTCTGCCCGAAAGTTGTGATATAATAAGTGAAAGGTAAAGACAAAGTAGATTTTTGGGTAGCTTTTTATAAGGCAAACCAATAACAAGACCATAGGTTAAAAGCTCAGCAGACATCCAAACGGCATTTGGGTAAAGCGGGGGCATACCAAAGCAAACCGAACGTAAAAAGGGTAGCAAAACCCCAATTACACTACCATATTGCCAACCGCATAAAACACCGCAAAGCATAACGGGCAAATGCATCGGTAAAAGACTGTCGCCGATTTCTTTAATTTGCATTGTTAAAAAAGGTAGCACCATACCCATGCTTAAAAACAAAGACGAAAGTACTAGCTTTTGTAAATTTTGCTTTTTCATATATACGCCTCAAATATATTGTATTAGCAATAAAAATAATATATCATATAATGCGTATTTTGTAAATAAATTATATTAATTATCTAGAATGTTTCCAAAATAAAAGCGCCCCTAATTTAAGGGGCACTTTTAACCAAGCAAATTACTTTAGTTTTTTATTTGCTTTTTTGGAAAATGCTTTAATTGAAAGGAAAACAGTTATCCAAACTATAAAGTACACCATAGCAAAGATAATTGTGAAAATTACAAGCACCATCGGTTTAAATGGTATCCAAGAATTTATAATATAGCAAAGCACATATACAATGTAAAGTGAACCAAAGTGGAATAAAAGCGATTTTGTTACAGGCCAATTCTCAATTTGGTTGAATACTGTTGCGCCTGCCTGTATGAAGGCAAGAAAATAAATTGAAACAGTGCCGAGTAATAATTCGCTACCCGTCAGAGCAAAATCTTCAACAGTTTTTGATAAAATAAAATTAATTATTGCTAAAATTATAGGACCAAAACCGCCGAAAATTAAACCGCGGTGAAAGAATTCTTTTAAGTATTTATTCATTATAAACTCAACCTTTCTTTCACTGTTTTTACGCTTCGTCGCGATACGTAATCGGTATACCCATTTTTGAATTTAACCACAAGTGTTCCCGAAATTGAAGCGTCAAAGCGTTCTATTTTTTTAATGTTTGCAATACAGGATTTGTTAATTTTAATAAAGTCAAACGATAAAGAATTTTCTATATTATAAAGTCGTTCTTTAAGTAGAAATTTATCATTTTCGGTCATAGCAAAAACCTTGTTGTTTTCAACTAGAAAGCAATAAACGTCAGTTGTTTTCAGCAAAAATATTTCAGCGTTTTTATAACCTGTTACGTGTGAAGAATAATCGCTTACAAGCGACTTTATTTGCTCTGTTAAATCACTTTCATTATGGGCAAAAATTTGGATTTCTTCTTCACGGTTTTTATCGATAAAAATTGAAACTTTCAAAGCTTAAACCCTCCTTGCAAAATCATAATACATCATTTGGTTTTATATTTCAAGCGACTCTACGTGAACGGTCAATTTTGTGTTTTAAACGGAAAAATATTGACTTAAAACCACGGCTGCCGTATAATTAAAATAGCAAATAAAGGAGGTTTATTATGATAACCTTTGATGATAAAATTAAAAAGAATTTCGGCTTTGGCTGTATGCGCTTACCAACCTGTGACGGTGAAATTGATTATACAAAGTTTTCACAAATGATTGATACATTTATGGAGGCAGGCTTTAACTATTTTGACACGGCGCACGGCTATCACGGCGGTAAAAGTGAAATTGCCTTACGTGAATGTCTTACAAAGCGTTATGATAGGGAAGAATACGTGCTTGTAAATAAGCTTTCTAATTTCTGCTTTGAAAGTGAGGCAGATATTCGTCCGTTTTTTGAAAATCAACTCAAATGGTGCGGTGTTGATTATTTTGACATTTATTTAATGCACGCGCAGGATAAAAACAACTTTAAAAAGTATAAGGAATGTCGCGCTTACGAAACAGCCTTTAACCTCAAAAAAGAGGGTAAGGTAAAGCATGTTGGTTTATCCTTCCACGACACAGCCGACGTTTTAGACGAAATTTTAACAACATATCCCGAAATTGAAATTGTTCAGCTTCAGTTTAATTATATCGACTATGACGATGCATCGGTACAGGGAAAACTTAATTATGAGGTTTGCGTAAAGCATAATAAGCCCGTAATTGTTATGGAGCCTGTACGCGGTGGCAGCTTAGTTAATATTCCACCTGCCGCACAAATGATTTTTGACGGCTTAAAGGGTGGTAGTAACGCAAGCTATGCTATTCGATATGCTGCAGGCTTTCCTAATATTGTTATGACCCTTTCTGGTATGGGCAATATAGATATGCTTTTGGATAATGTTGGCTATATGAAGAATTTTAAGCCCTTGAATGAAGCCGAACAGGAGGCTGTAAAAGAGGTTTGCAAAATTATTAAGGCACAAAATTTAATTAGCTGTACCGACTGTAAATACTGTGTTGGCGGTTGTCCGCAAAATATACCCATTCCAACCTTTTTTGCCTGTCTAAATTCGCAAAAGTCTTATGGCGGTTGGGGTAGTAAAATGTATTACGAAATACACGCAAGCGGTGGCGTAAAGGCAAGTGACTGTATTGGTTGCGGTGTTTGCGAAAAAATTTGTCCCCAGCATTTAGAAATTCGTGACCTTTTAAAAGAGGTTGCAGCCGAATTTGAAAAATAATTTTATTACACACCTTAAATGCTATATTTTAGGGTGTGTATTTTTGTTTAAATATTACTATTTACAACGGCTGGTTTTATTGGTATAATAAATTGAATAAGTATGTGAGGTGGAGTATGGATTATTTTATAAATCCGTCTTGTTTTTCGTCAGCTTTTGCGGTTCCTGTTGACTTATGCGATAAATATTTAAAGCTTGCAAAGGGTGAACATATAAAGGTTTTACTTTATATGCTTCGCAATAATAGCCAAGCCTTAAATGAGGATATTATTGCCGAAAATTTAGCGCTTTCGGTTTATGATGTAAAGGAAGCGATATTGTTTTGGGCTGATGCAGGTATTTTATTACCTAAAGAAGCACCCAAAGTGCAGGAAACCGAAAAAAAGACATATAAAAAGATTATTAAACCTACCCGTGAAGACATACTTTTAAGAAGTCAGGATGATCCTAAAATCAAATGGCTTTTAAATCAGTCACAGCTTGTTTTTGGTCGCAGTTTAAAGCAAAATGAAACTCAAACACTTGTTTGGCTTTATGATGACTGCGGGCTTGATATAGACGTGCTTTTTGTGATTTTAAACCACGCGAAAAGTGTTGATAAATTAAAAATTTCCTTTGTGCAGTCTTTAGCTATTGAATGGCTTGAAAAGGGAATTGATAGCGTTGCTGCCGCCGATGACGAGCTGCGTGAAATGGCATCGCAGGACCTTGCATGGAAAATGGTTCGCAGTGCCTTTGGGTTGCCACCCCGTAAGCCCACCAAAAAGGAAAACGAATTAGCTTTACTTTGGATTAATGAATGGCAAATGTCAAAGGAAATGCTTGATGCGGCTTATGACGTTTGTGTAGATGCTACCGCGGGTGTTTCTTTTTCTTATATTGCAAAGGTGCTTGAAAATTGGCACGCAAGCGGTTATAAAACCCCTGCTGAAATTGTTAAAGAACCTAAACAGGATAAAAAACAGGGCAGTGCTTACGACCTTGATTTATTTGAAAAAATGTTAAATTCGAAGGATTAAAATAATGATTACTAAAGAACTTACATACAAAAAGGCTTTTGAAATTAAAAATAATGCTTTAAAAGAAAAAAACGCCCGTAGAAATATGCTTTTAAACGCGGCTTATTCTACTAATCCTCGCCTTTTAGAAATTGATAATGAAATTTCGGCTATTGGGGCACAGCTTGCTATTACTGCGCTTTCAGGCAATAGCGAAAAGGTTGCGGTTTTACGGGCAAAATCGGTTGCACTTTCTAAGGAAAAAAGCGCAATTTTAAAAAAGGAAATGGTGGCGGATATTGAATATGACTGCCCAATTTGTAAGGATAGCGGTTATGTTGACGGCAAAATTTGCGAATGTGTTAAGAAAATTGCCGCAAGTGTTATTGTGGGCGAGCTTAAAAAACAAATGCCGCTTGAAAGCTGCACCTTTGAGAGTTTTAATCTTAATTATTATAGCAAGGATGGAGAAAACGCCCGCAAGCGTATGACCTCTATTTTAAAGCTTTGTAAGGAATACGTTAATAGCTTTGACCCTAAAAGTTCAGACAATCTTTTATTTATGGGCGCTCCCGGTCTTGGCAAAACCCATTTAACCCTTGCTATTGTTTCGGGTGTCGTTGACAAAGGCTTTTTGCCTTTTTACGGTCCTGCTGAAAACCTTTTCGCACTTGTTAGCAGCGAACGCTTTTCGGGTGAAAATAAGGGTAGCTATCAGGCAATGCTTGACTGTGATTTGCTTGTAATTGACGACTTGGGTACTGAATTTTTAAATGAATTTTCAAAATCAATTTTTTATAATCTTATAAACACCCGTTTGCTTTCAAAAAAGCCGACTATTATTAACACAAACCTTACTATGAAGGAAATTGCCGACCGTTACGGAGAACGTATTGCATCGCGCCTTATAGGAGGCTATAACGCCAATAAATTTATTGGTATGGATATAAGACAACAAAAGTTTTTAGAGGAAAACAGAGGGATTTAATTGCAAATTAAAAGATATTATGCGGGCAGCTATGACGTTGCCGTTATAGGCGGAGGTCACGCAGGTATTGAAGCGGCTTTAGCTGCTGCTAGGCTTGGATGTAACGCAATTATGTTTACAATTACAGCCGACTGGATAGGTAATATGCCCTGCAACCCGTCGATTGGCGGTACTGCAAAGGGTCATTTGGTGCGTGAAATTGATGCTTTGGGCGGTGAAATGGGCAAGGCTGCCGATAAAACCACCCTTCAAAGCCGTATGCTTAATTTGGGTAAGGGCCCTGCGGTGCATTCACTTCGCGCACAAATTGACCGCCGCGCTTACAGTGAATATATGAAGCATGCTGTAGAATTACAGCCTAATTTGGATGTTAAGCAGTGCGAGATTGTAACCCTTGAAAAAGGGAATGACGGTTGGCACTTGGTTTCAAATTTAGGCGCTGAATTTATTTCAAAAACCGTTATTTTGGCAACAGGCACCTTTTTGGGCGGTCGTATTTACGTTGGTGAAGTAAACTTTGAAAGCGGTCCCGATGGGGCGTTTCCGTCAAACCGCTTGGCTGAATGCTTAAAGGAAATCGGCGTTCCGCTTCGCCGCTTTAAAACAGGCACACCTGCGCGTGTTTTAAGGGATAGTATTGATTTTTCAGTTCTCGAGGTTCAGCCCGGTGACGAAAAGATTGTGCCTTTTAGCTATCAAACTAAAACTTTGCCCGAAAACAAGGTTGTTTGTCACATAGGGTATACTAACGATGATACTAAACAGGTAATACTTGACAATATTGACCGTTCACCATTATATGCGGGTGAAATTGAGGGTGTTGGCCCTCGCTATTGCCCCAGTATTGAGGATAAAATTATGCGCTTTGCAGATAAAAAGCGCCACCAATTTTTTGTTGAGCCTTGCGGTGAAAACACCGAAGAAATGTACCTTCAGGGTATGTCTTCATCACTGCCCGAGGAAGTACAGGTGCAGTTTTATAAAACTATGCCTGCACTTAAAAACGTTAAAATTATACGTAATGCTTACGCTATTGAATATGATTGTATTGACCCCTCAGCCTTAAAGGCAACCCTTGAAATGAAGGCGTTTGACGGGCTTTACGGCGCGGGTCAGTTTAACGGGTCTTCAGGTTATGAGGAAGCCGCCGCACAGGGCTTAATTGCGGGTATAAACGCCGCTTTAAAGGTGCAGGGTAAGGAACCGCTTGTGCTTTCGCGCGCGTCTTCATATATTGGCACGTTGATTGATGATTTGGTTACCAAGGGCTGTGCCGACCCTTATAGAATGATGACCTCCAGAAGTGAGTACCGTCTTGTTTTAAGGCAGGATAATGCTGACGAACGCTTAATGCCGATAGGCTATAAATTAGGTCTTATTTCGCAGCAGGTTTATGGCGAATTTACCATCCGTACACAGCAAAAGGCTGATGAAATTGAAAGATTAAATTCTACCTTTATTGGCCCGCAGGTAGCACTTAATAAACTTTTGGAGGAACGTGGTACAGCACCGATGACAACAGGTATGCGTCTAGCCGATTTGGTTAAAAGGCCACAGCTTTCATATAAGGATTTAGAACCCTTTGATGTGGCACGTCCCATTCTTTCGGATGCGGTTTGCGAGAAGGTTGAAACTGAAATTAAGTATGAAGGGTATATAAGCCGTCAGCAAGCTCAAATTAATGAAATGCTTCGCCTTGAAAATAAGCTAATTCCTGCCGATATTAACTATGAAGAAATTACAGGTCTTCGGTTGGAGGCGATTGAAAAACTTAACAAAATTCGCCCTGTGAATATCGGTCAGGCTTCACGTATTTCGGGTGTAAGCCCTGCCGACGTTACGGTTTTGCTTATTTATTTATCTAAATAATTTTTGCCCCGACGGTTTATCGGGGCTTAATTATTTACGGTTTATTCACATTTTTATCATTTTTTTGCAATAAACTAAGCATATAATACCTTTAGTTAAAATGAAGGAGAGAGCATTTTGGACGATTTAAATTTTTATAACAGCGAAAATTTTGAAAATAATCAGCCACAGCCCGTTTCCAATCAGCCCAAAAGTGAAAAGATAAAAGCAAGGTTTAGTTTTTTAACCGTTATTGTTTCGGTAATTCTTGCAGGTATTGTCGGTTTTTCAAGTGCAGTTATTACAACAACGGTATTTTGGGGCTTGAATAAGGACACTAAATCAAATCCTGAACATTTGGATTTGGAAAATAACACCATTAATATAAGCGTTGACGAACAGGCGCTTTCGGTTGTAGAAGCGGTTGCAAAAAAGGTAACCCCCTGTGTTGTCGGTATTCGTACAACCACCTCTGTTAACAGCTTTTTTGGTAATCAGCAGGAAGAATCGGGCGAGGGTAGCGGTGTGATATATAAGCAGGACGGCTATATTATTACAAATTACCACGTAATTGAAGATGCTGTACTAAATTCCCGAAACGCTAAAATTGAAGTGTTTTTAGACAACTCGGCTGAAAATTCATATATTGCGACTGTTGTTGGATATAATATTTCGGCTGACTTGGCGGTAATTAAAATTGGCGTTACAGGTCTTCCCGTAATTGAAATTGCCGATTCAGAAAAAATTAAGGTTGGTCAGTACGTTATTACCGTTGGCAATCCCGGCGGTCTTGAGTTTATGGACAGCGTCACCTACGGTGTTATAAGCGGACTTGACCGTGTGGTTTCAAGTGACAGCGATATTGGTTTAATCCAAACCGACGCTGCAATTAACCCGGGTAATTCGGGTGGTGCATTGGTGGACGCCACAGGTAAGCTTGTGGGTATAAACAGTGCTAAAATCGTTTCCGAAGAATTCGAGGGTATGGGCTTCGCCATTCCTTCAAAAGAAACTGTTGAAATTTGCGATAAAATAATTTCTAAAGAAAATTCACCCGAACCGTATATTGGCATAACCTTAAGTGAAAAATACACCGCCGAGGTGCTTGAATTTTACGGTTACCCAAAGGGTGCAGTTGTTTTAAGCGTTTATAACGGCAGTCCCGCTTATCAGGCAGGGCTTCGCAAGGGTGATATTATCACCGAATTCAGCGGTAGCCAAATTTCCGATTATAAGGCTTTAGAAAAGCTTATGTCAAACTGTCAGCCCAACCAAAAGGTAAGCGTTAAGCTTTACCGCAGTGGCAGATATTATTCTACTACAATTACGGTTGGCTCGAATAATGCGATAGGATAATTCAATGCGGTAGAGGTTGCGTTTTGTAACCTCTACCTTTTTGTATTTTAATGAATTGGGGCTTATCGGTGAGATGTAATTTAATTGATATTACCCGTAGGGGCGAACTGTGTTCGCCCGTAAAAAATGTAGATGCAAGAGGGCGAACACAGTTCGCTCCTACGATGTGCAATCAATTAGATTGGGGTTTATGGGGCTGAATTGATTGTGCAAACCAATGCCTCCATCTGACGAGGTTAGCGTAGCGAGCGACGCGGTAGTGAATAACAGTCCGGTGGACTGTTAGAGCCGCGGAGGGACCGAGCACCGCAGTGCGAGAGGTGGATTTTTGCGAAGCAAAAAGACGGAGGGAGAGA
>JAGAPJ010000037.1 GCA_017623315.1 Clostridia bacterium
ACTTCCCTTAATGGTTATGTGCGATATTTTCGGTGGTGCGCCATATTCACGCCTTTTTACAAACGTGCGTGAAAAAATGAGTCTTTGCTATTACTGTGCGGCTTCAACCGTTCGTTATAAAGGTCTTTTAACGGTTGATTCGGGTGTCGAATGGCAAAATGCCGACAAGGCGGTAAATGAAATTTTAAATCAGCTTGAAATCATGCAAAAGGGTGAATTTTCGGATTTTGAGTTTGAATCCTCAATTAAAAGCATTTGCGACACGCTAAAGGGCAATTACGACAGCCAAAATGGTATTGATTTATGGTATGCCCTTAAAATTAACAACCGCGAGCTTTATTCACCCGAGGATATTATAGAAAAGGTTAAAGCCATCACTCGTGAGGACGTAATTTACGCTGCCAAGGGTGTTAAGCTTCACACCATTTACAAGCTTTTACCGAAGGAGGGGCCAATATGCTAAAGCAAGTTTTTGAAAGTGATTTCGGCGAAAGCTACGTTAAATGCGAACACGAATCGGGTCTTAAAATTTACATTCTTGAAAAGCCGCTTTATAATTCGGCTTATGCAATTTTTGGTACTAAGTATGGCTCTATCGACAACGTTTTTTCGGTAAACGGTGAACAAACCGAGGTGCCCGAGGGTATTGCCCACTTTTTAGAGCATAAGCTGTTTGAAAGTGAGGACGGCGACGCCTTTACCCGTTATGCTGAAACGGGCGCTTATGCAAATGCCTTTACTTCATTTGATAAAACCTGTTATCTTTTCAGCTGCTCATCACGTTTTTACGACAATTTGGAAATTTTATTAGACTTTGTTCAAAGTCCGTATTTTACCGCCGCTACCGTTCAGAAGGAGCAGGGAATTATCGGTCAGGAAATTAGAATGTATGATGACAGCCCCGGCTGGCGTGTAATGTTTAATATGCTGCTTGGTATGTATAAAAACCACCCTGTAAGAATTGATATTGCAGGCACGACTGACAGCATCGCCGAAATTACCGACGAGCTTTTATACAAATGCTATAACACGTTTTATAATCCGCAAAATATGTTTTTGTGTATTGCGGGTAACGTTAACACCGAAAAGGTTTTAAAAATGGTGGAGGAGCATTTAAAACCAAAGGAACGCTTTGAACTTTGCCGCATTATGCCCCAAGAGCCCGACGAAGTGTTAAAACCCGTGGTTGCCCAGCAGTTAGAGGTTGCAACACCCTTGTTTTGCTTTGGCTATAAGGAAAAGGCCGATAGTATGCCTTCTATTAAGGAACGTATTTGCACCGCAGTTTTGCTTGATATAATTGCGGGTGATGCTTCGCCTCTTTACAAAAGGCTTACTGAGGATGGTCTCATTAACGACGAATTCAGCTTTGAATATTTTAACGGACCGGGTTACGCTTCGGTTATATTTGAGGGTGAATCACAAAATCCGCAAATGGTTGCCGAGGCAATTAAAAATGAAGTTAACCGCCTTAAAGAAGACGGCATTAACAAAAAGCTGTTTAATGCGGTTAGAAGTAGTCTTTACGGTAATGCAATTCGCAGCTTTAACAGTATTGAAAGCATTACAATGGGTCTTGTTGACTGCGCTATGAACGATACCGACCTTTTTGACGAGGTTAAATATTTAAAGTCAATAACCGCCGACGACGTTTATAAACGCCTTGCGGTTTTAGAAAATGATAAAACAGTTTTATCTGTAATTCTTCCTAAAGGAGAATAATTATGAGCTATGATGTTACAATTTTTGGTATAGATATTACCTTAAAGCCCGTGGCTTTTACATTGCCTATTGGTGACGGCTGGGATGTTTATTGGTATGGCATTATAATTGCTATTGGCTTTTTGGGTGCGCTTATTTATGCTTACACAAACTATAAACGCTTTAATTTAAACATTGACCGCGCTTTAGACGTGGTACTTGTTACCGTACCTGTTGCAATTTTGTGCGCAAGGGCTTATTACATTATTTTCGACGGTGAAAAGCTTGAAAGTTTTGGTGAGTTTTTCGGCTTTGGCGATTCGTCGGGTTTTGCAGGGCTTGGTATTTACGGCGGTGTTATAGGCGCCTTTGTTACAGGGTTTATAATGTGTAAGCTTCGCAAGGTTAAGTTTACCGATATGTTCGATATCGCTTCTCTCGGTTTTTTAATCGGTCAAGGTGTCGGACGTTGGGGTAACTTTGTTAATCAGGAAGCCTTCGGTTCGCTTACTAAAGGCCCCGGTATGATGAGTAACGAGGTTTTAAGATATATTATCTCCTACCCTGAAAATTTTGGTTTAGAAGGTAAGACCGCTTACGAAATAAGCGAATATATTACAACAAACAATCTTTCTGTTCATCCTTGCTTTTTCTATGAATCACTTTGGTGTCTTACGGGTTTTGTAGTAATTCACTTTTTAAGCAAGAAGCGTAAATTCAGCGGTGAGGTATTTTTAATGTATCTCGCGTGGTACGGCTTTGGTAGAGCAATAATCGAAACACTCCGTACCGACAGCTTAATGATTGGTCCGTTTAAGGTTTCACTTTTATTAGGTATTTTACTTTGCGTTGCAAGCATTACCTTAATTGTTATTATTCGTAAAAAACTTAATGAGAAACAAGCGGTTTACGAAAACGTTTTTGATGAAGAAATCGAAGCAGAAGAAATTATAGAAACCGTTACAGAGGGTGAAGAAAATGTACAAGCTGATTGATGGTAAGGTTATTTCTGCCGCAGTTAAGGAACGTGTTAAGGGTGAGGTTGCCGCTTTAAAGCAACAAGGCATTACAACCGGTCTTGCGGTTATTATTGTGGGTGAAGACCCTGCATCAAAGGTGTACGTAAATAATAAGAAAAAGGCTTGCGAGGCGCTTGGCATTATTTCTGAGGAATACGCGCTGCCCGAAAATACTAACCAAGAAGAATTACTATCACTTATTGACACCTTAAATAAAAAGGAAAGCATAAACGGCATTTTGTGTCAACTACCGTTACCAAAGCACCTTGACGAAGCGGCAGTTATCAATGCAATTTTGCCTGAAAAAGACGTTGACGCTTTTCACCCTGTAAACGTGGGTAAAATTATGCAAGGTGATTATGATTTTGTGCCCTGCACCCCTGCAGGCATTATGGAAATGTTGGCTTTTGAAGGTATTGATATTGCAGGCAAAACCTGCGTGGTTATCGGTAGAAGTAATATTGTGGGTAAGCCTATGTCAATGCTGTTACTACATAAAAACGGCACGGTTACCATTTGCCATTCTAAAACCCAAAACCTTAAGGACGTTTGCAAAAATGCCGACATTTTGGTAGCGGCTGTTGGCAGACCTAACTTTGTAACTGCCGATATGGTAAAAGAAAATGCAGTTGTAATTGATGTTGGTATAAACCGTGTTGACGGTAAATTGGTCGGCGACGTTAATTTTGCTGACGTGTGCGAAAAAACGTCTTACATTACACCCGTGCCTGGTGGGGTTGGTCCTATGACCATTGCAATGCTTATGCAAAACACACTTACCGCTGCTAAAAAACAAAACAAGGTGAAATAAATTGCTTAAAAAATTATTAATTTCGGTTTTAATAATTGCCGTAATGCTTATAACCGCAGTTTCCGCTTTGGAAATTGGGGACGATTTTTACCTTTACGGCAGGGATAATAAAGAGCTTTCAAAAGCGCTTTCAATGAGTGAAGCCGAAATTACAAGCTATTGTACTGAAAATTATATAACCGCCTTGGCGGTAAATAAAAACAACACAAAGCAAATACGTGAAATTACCCGTGGGACCGAATTTTCAAAAACGGTCAAAAATTTAGCGGTGCTGAAAAACGACGAAATTTTAGCTTTAACCTATCAGCTTTGCGGTATTGAAAAGGTAAAGGGAAAGGTTATAGAAAAAGATGCCTATAAATACCTTAAAATTGAGGTTAAGGGCAAGGATAGCGGCGGCGAATATATTTTAACCCAATATATCACGGTTAAAAACAGCAAAACCGTTACTTTAAGCTTTTATACCTCGAACGGCGAGGATACAAGCTATACCGATAAAATTTTTAATTCACAGTTTTCAAATATAGGTGCAACAAAAACCTGGCTTACCGTAGCCCTTGCCTTTGTGTTGGGACTTTGCGCGGTGTTATCGGTTATGATAGTGCGCGACCTTAAACCACCGAAAAGGGAAGAAGTAATAGAACAGTAATTGAATTAAAACTTATCTAATTCGGAATTCGGAATTATTGTACAAACCAAGCCTTCTCCGGTGGGAGAAGGTGGTGCCGATAGGCGACGGATGAGGCGTCAATAATACAGTTTTAGGTAAAAACACCTCATCCACCAAACTTACGTTTGGTCCCCCTTCCCCTACTGGGGAAGGCATGCCCGATAAACTATAATTTATTCTTTCAAAATAACACTTGATTTTTATAAGTGTTTGTGTTATAATCTTTGAGCATGTGATTTCACTCGGTCCTTACGAGTGGGTTCATTGCCGAAAATTCGACATTGAAGCGGATGGTCCTCTGCCACACAGTTTGGTTATGAACGTCTGTAAATTTTTAAGGAGGAAGAAAAATGGACGTAATCAAGGAATTAACTGCTGAACAGCTCAAAAAAGACGTTCCTGAACTTTTAATCGGTTCTACCGTTAAGGTTCACGTTCGCATTAAGGAAGGCGAAAAGGAAAGAATTCAGGTTTTCGAAGGCAC
>JAGAPJ010000038.1 GCA_017623315.1 Clostridia bacterium
AAGAAAGAGCGAAAACGCATCCATAACCCGTGACGTTAGCGGTGAGGGTGTTCAGCAAGCACTTTTGAAAATTTTAGAGGGTACGGTTTCTAACGTTCCACCTCAGGGCGGCAGAAAGCATCCTCAGCAGGAATTTATTCAGATTGATACCACCAACATTTTGTTTATTTGTGCAGGCGCATTTGACGGTATCGAAAAGGTTATTGAACGCCGTATAGGCGGCAGCAGCCTTGGCTTTGGAGCGGATGTTAAATCCCCAAAAAGCAAGGAAGCCGAAGCCTTAAGTATGGTTGCCACCCATCAGGATTTAGTGAAGTTTGGCATCATACCCGAGCTTGTAGGTCGTATGCCTGTAATTACCGCTTTAAAGGGTATGGATAAGGAAACCCTTATTCGCATTATGACCGAACCGAAAAATTCCATTATCAAGCAGTATGAAGCACTTTTCAAAATGGATGGTGTTGACTTAATGTTTGATAAAGCGGCACTTAATAAAATTGCTGAGCTTACAATAGAACGTAAAACAGGTGCCCGTGGTCTTCGTTCAATAATTGAAGGTGTTTTACAGCCTTTAATGTTCGAAACCCCGTCGGACAGCACAATTAAAAAGATTGTTATTACTGAAAACACCGTTTTAGGCGGCGAAGCAGAGATTATAAGAGCATAAAAATCCACCCATTAAGGGTGGATTTTTTTAGGTGAAAAGTAATAGTGAATAGGTAATAAGTAAGGTGTCGTCAAGCCGACGGATATGAATTTGTCAATATTATCAATAAAGTCCCCTATATTTTAAAAATAAAACGTCGGTAGAATTGGTGTTGCTATTTTGTTATATAAAATAAAAATTTGTATCCCAAGCGGGAAGGTATTTAAAATGGCGAACATAAATTTTATAATCGCTTCTTATACCCAAGACGGCTTTTGGAATGGTTACAAAATCATCGGTACGGTGGTATGCCGAAATTAGCATTTTTGGTTTATGTTTTAAAATTGTTTCTTTGGCGCCATTAATTGCGGCAACTTCTTGACCCTCAACATCCATCTTAATATAGGTTGGGTTAAAGTTTAGCGAATCAATGGTTAAGGCTTCAATTTCATCCTTGCCTTCGCCCAAAACCGAATTTCTACCCCCAAGCATTTTAAAGTTAACGGTTTCACATTTATCTGAAACGCAGGCGTTAATTGGGGTGAAATTACGCAGGCTTTCGGTGTTTAATAAAAGCTTTTTAAAGGTTTTGCGGTCAGGTTCAAGTGCAGTAATACTTTCATAATCGGGGCAGTTTTGGGTAAAGCCCAAAACGGTATCACCATTATATGCACCAAGGTCTAAAAAGCGTTCGTTTTTAAGTTTTAAAAATGAACTATACGGCTCGTTTTCATTTACCTGGCAATCGATTAAATAATTAATTTTACCGCTTAATTTATATTTTAAAATGTTCTCAAAGGTGTGCCGGGAAATATCGTCAGCCAAGCAGTCGTAAACCCATTTTAGCATTTGGGCGTTCTTACGCAAAAAGTCATAATCAAAAAGTCCACCGCCAATAACGGGCACCTCAGGAGCATAAAGCTCTTGCTCGGCGGCAATTTTTAAAATGTTTTCGATAACGTCGGGAAGGCTTGAGCCAAAGCATAAAAGCACAATCATATCGCCAAATTTTTGCTTTAAATCAGTATAGCTTGAAATTTGGTGACCGTGAAATAGTTTGGGTCGGACAAAGCCATCGCTTGCAAAAACTCCTTTAAATTCAATGCCTTTTTCTTCCAAAACCTTTATAATTTTATCCGCACCGTTGCCCATACCGTAAAGAACAATCGGTTTTTGTGAGGTTTTTAAATATTCCCAAAGCTCTGTTTCCATAAATCTGTCCTTTGCATTTTTTAATATTATATCATTTATAGCCTAAAAGGGCAAGGTATTAAAAATGTTGATTTTTCATTACAATGATGGTATAATAATTTGAATTATGGCTTTTTGTATTTATAAGGAGTAGGTTATGAACCGTAAAATTAGAGGACTATCAAATTGGCTTTTAAGTAAGCTTTATTTTACAGACGAAAATAAAAGCGAAATATTTGCAATTTTAAGGTACAGTTCAGTTTATTTGGTTGCGCTTATTTATTGGGAAATTTTACTTCGTTCACAAATTGGCTTTGAGGATATGACCCTTTACTTTTTGTTCTTTTTACCAAGCCTTGCGGTGCTTTTAGCAACCTTTACAGGTTGGTTCAAGGAAAAATTAAAGGGAAACCGAATAATAACACCGCTTGTTTTGATTTTGCCATTTGCGTTTTATGTAAGTCAGCTTATATATTTCCGCATATTTGGCTCGCTTTTCTCGGTTTCGATGATGGGTGTCGGCGGTGATGCTATGAAGGATTTTGGCTGGGCGCTTTGGGACACTATTAAGGATTCAATACTTTGGATTATTCTTTGTCTTTTACCTGTTTTGGCAACAGGTATATATGCATATTCCGCACCAAAAAAAATCTTTAAGGGCTTTGGTATTAAAATACATATCGCTTCGTTTTTAAGCGTGTTTGTTTTGTGGGGCTTAGCTGTTTTAATGCTTTTACCCTTTGGCAAGGGCGATTTTTCACCATACCACGCATACACCTCCAGCCTTATTGATACCGACACAGCTTCAAGCCGTTTGGGCGTTTTAACAAATTCAATTGTTGAGCTTGGTTATAAGCTTTTCGGTGGCGGCGAAAAGGAAGAAAATACCTTAGTCATTCCCGATGCACCTGACGAGCCTCAAATTGACACTACCCCCAACGTTTTGACAGGGCTTGATTTTAACGAATTAAAAAATCTCACAACCGACACAGGCAAGCAGGCACTTTGTGATTACTTCAATTCCCTTAGTGGTACTAACAAAAACGAATATACCGGCAGTATGAAGGATTATAATTTAATCTATATTACTGCGGAAGCCTTTTCTAAATATGCTATCGACCCTGTGGTTACCCCGACCCTTTATAAAATGAGTCAGGGCGGTATTGTACTTAATAATTTTTACAATTCCTTTAAAAACACTACCACTAACGGCGAATATGCCTTTATGACAGGTCTTTGGCCTGACGTTTCGCGTGTGGCAAATGCAAACTCATCTGCGGGTAGTTTTGTTCAGTCTAAAAATAAGCTTTTGCCCTTTGCACTTGGCAATATGTTTGAAAACTTAGGCGTTAAAACCCACGCTTACCATAACTTCCGCGGTTATTATTATCAGCGTAACAAAACCCACCCGAATTTAGGTTATACTAACCTTAAGTTTATGGGTCAGGGTATGAATTTTACAAGCTCTTGGCCGTCGTCCGACCTTGAAATGATGGAGCAGTCGATTGATGATTATATAAATCAAGACCAGTTCCACGCTTATTATATGACCTTCTCGGGTCACGGCCCATACTCTAGCGCCAACCCAATTGCTGTAAAGAATTATAAAACGGTAAACGAGTTACTTAACGGACGAGAGCTTACTTGGGGCGCTAAATATTATCTTGCCGCCAACTACGAGCTTGAAAAAGCAATGACCTATTTACTGGAAAAGCTTGAAACAGCGGGCAAGCTTGATAAAACAATGATAGTTATTATCGGCGACCATTATCCTTACTATCTTGCTGATAATCACGTAAATTCATTAGCGGGTAAAACTTTAGAAGCAAACTTCGAAAGGTATCAGTCAAGCTGTATTATGTACTGTCCGGGTATCGAAGCTATACAGGTCGATGCCCCCGTTTGTAACGTTGATATTTTACCGACAGTGCTTAACCTATGGGGTATGGAATATGATTCTCGCTTGCTTCCCGGTACCGATATTTTTGCAAGTAATACACATATTGCAATGCTTTATAACAAGAGCTTTGTTACCGAATATGTAAAATATAATGCTCAAAACGGCAAGGCTGAATGGTTGCCCACGGCTGAAAAGCTAACCGAAGAAGAAAAACAACAGCATCTTGATTATTGCGTGGCAGTTACCAAGGCACGCTATACCGCGTCGCTTGACGTTATGAACGAGGATTTTTACCGTTTTGTTATGGATAATTTAAAGGTCGAAAAGCCTGAGGATACCCAAAGCAACGAATTGGTAGTTAATCAGTAAACAAAAAACCGCCTTTAAAGGCGGTTTTTATTTTATATTATTGTTCTTTTCTTGAAACAAAGAAGTGTAAGAACCAGGCTTCTTTAAATGCGGCGTTAAATGAGGCATCGCTACCGTCAATACATACCCAGTATAATTTAATAAGTGTATAAAAATATGCAAATAAGCAAAGCAAAAAAATGATTATACCTGTAATAACGCCTATGGTAATTTTAAAAGGCATACTAAGTGGCACTAAAATGCCAACGCCAAAGCCCGTAACGCTAGCAGTAATTATTGTATGTACCATAAGGTACAAGGTTTCGCTGCTGAAAAGATTATGAGTAACGAAAAAAACAATTTTAAATTTGCCGTTTTCAATAGCTTTACCAATTTTTTTAAGCATACAGTTATAAAAAATACCTTGTATGTTTTCCTTGCTCCATTGGTTTTCGTCAACATCCATCATTACGTTTAAGGTGCGGCAGCATAGCCAATAAATTTCTTTATATTTTCTGTAACGAATAATAATAAATGCAAAAAGTATACCAATAACACCTAAGCCTATAAAAATACAACCGTTTAATATCCAGTTTGTAATATCAGATGAAAGCAAGGTTGGGATAATAAATGCAAACGCCGCCAAGTAAATTGTAATTAGCTGGTCACGCTTGGATTGCTGTAAGCCAAGTTCGTTAACAACAAGCGAATACATTTCGTTAACATCAAATTTTGGGCTGTTTTTGAAAATCGTGGGATTTAATTTCTTGTGTTCAAACGGTGTTTGACTCATTTTATTTTTCCTCCTTAAACGTTGGCATATTGGTTATGTTATTAAGCACAATATCGTTAAGCTTTTCAAAGTTCAAAATATTGTTAGCGGCAATTATTGTTGTTTGGTTTTTAAAATCTAATTGCTGCTTGTTATATCCGCTAATTATGCCGCCTGCTTCGGTTAAAATTAAATATGCGCCTGCGTAATCCCAAGGGAATACCATGTATTCAAAGAATAGATCACATTTTCCACAGGCTAAAAGACATAACTCAAATGCACAAGAGCCAAAACGTCTAACGTCATTACAAAGCGGTAAAGCTTCAAGTATAACGTTAGCACAGGGCTTCGCAAATTCCTTGCGGTAAAGGCAAAATGCCGTGCAAAGTATCGACTGACTAAAGTTTTTGGTTGAGGTATGTATTTTATTACCGTTACAAAATGCACCGCCGCCCTTTGTGGCACTAAAAAGCAAATTTAAACGAGGGGCATAAACCACACCCAAAACCGAATCTCCGTTTTGTAAAAGCCCAACCGAAATTGCACATTCATATAAACCTCGGGCAAAATTCGTTGTGCCGTCTATCGGGTCAATAATCCATACAAATTCAGTGTTGGTATTAACAACGTCGTTTTCTTCACATAAAAAACTGCTACAGGGAAGCAGGTCTTTAAGGTTTTCCATTAAAAACTGCTGTACATTTAAATCGGCGTCGGTAACAATATTTGCGGCACCGTCCTTTTCAATAACGGTGGTTGCTATGCTAAAATATTTATCCGCCGCTTGCTGTACAATTTCAGTCACCTTGTTTTGTAATATTAATAAATCCATAATTATCACCATTTGGAAAGATTAATGTAATTATAGCATATAAAGGTTACTTTTTCAAATAAAACTATATTGCGGCGCCTAAACAACAGTTTACTGGAATGTTGTTCTTAACGGCCTGTTCGAATCCCTTTCTCCATATAAAAATAAAGAAGCAACAACCTAAAGGTTATAGCTTCTTTATTGGCACGCTGAAAGGGATAAATACGCTTCGCGTACTTCCTGCTCGGCGACCGCTCCGCACTGCTCGCAGTACCCGCCGTCGCACCACTCAGCTACAAAACAGTTATTTAAACTGTTTTGCTTAACGCTTCGTGCCCCCTCGGGCTTCGAA
>JAGAPJ010000039.1 GCA_017623315.1 Clostridia bacterium
TAATATAGCAAAGTCGCCTAAAGGTGACACACAGTTGGTGTTGATTGCGGCGAGGGTCCACCCGTTCCCATACCGAACACGGAAGTTAAGCTCGCTTGCGCCGAAGATACTTGGCGGGAAGCTGCCCGGGAAAATAGGTAGATGCCAACATAAAGAGATGTAACTTTAAGTTACATCTCTTTTTTTATCATTTAAAACGGCGGTCGCAAAAGCGGCCGCCGTTCTTTTATTCGGTTAAAACAGTTTTTGAACCTTAAAATCGTTTTCGCCGAACATATACATATATCCGTCTATATATACGCCACGCTGAGATTCCGACAAACCTTTAAGAGAAATGTTTACAACCTCTATAAGATTATATCCGTCGAAGTGCAGAACAATATATCTTTGACGCTCACCGTCAGTTGAATTATATTTATTAATACCAAGACCGATAAGCTGATTTTCGCGGTCTATATAGTAAGATTTGTATACGGTTGAATATTCTGCATTTTGCAGTTCATATTTGCAAAAACCGTTTACACCGTTTGCGGTTTCTTCATAAATTTCAACCTTAAACGTGTTCCAATTTTCTCGACCTATACCCAAAAGCTTGCCGTTTCCAAAGTTCACAAGCGAGGTCGAAAAGCCTTCAATTGTGCCGGTATCCTTATAGGTGATGTTTTCTAAATCAGAAAGGTCAAAGAAGAAAACAGGGTCTGACATTTCAATTGAAGTGCAAACGTAAGCGGTGGTTTTATCAAAGCGAACCGATTGTACCTCCTCGTGAGGTGGCGCAAAGTCTTCAACTTTGGCGATTACCTCAAAGTTTTTCAAATCCACACAGTAAAGGCTAGCGTTTGACTGGCCTGTGGCCGTCATTAAAATATCTGTTGATACGTTTTCACCGTTAGAGTAACGGTTCTCGTAAATGGCGGTTGCATTGGTTGTTGTTACAACCCTTAAAATGCCTTCATATTCATCCATACTCCATTGGTCTTTAACGTATCCGCGAACGGTTACCGAGCCTTTATTTTCAAAAGCATTTCCGCTATAGCCAAGGCAGGAAATTACGGTCATGGAATTGCGGATTTTTTCACCGTTTTCATTATTTTTAACGTCGGCAAAAACGTGGGTTAAGAAGATGTTGTCTGTTGAAACGTACACGTCTTCAGAATATGATAAAAATGCTGAAGTGCCCTCGAAATCCAATGTTTTTTCATCCAATTTCATTACAATTGTATATCGGGTGCTGTTAAGCTTTTCGGGGGATGTAATAAAGCTTGCGGGAATGGTTTTCATACCGTCGCCTGTGTTTATTTGCGGTAAGAAGGTGCTTTCATTACCAAAGTCAATATCATTTTTATTGAAAACAAATTCGGTAAATAAAAGAAGCTTTCCATCGGTCATGCGGGATGACATATAGCTGCCTGTAATCTCTATGCGTTTTTTCTCAACAATCTTTTCGGGGTTGCTTACGTCAAGGGCTAATACACCCACGCAAAGCTGTTTCTGTTCGTTATAAAACTGTGTAATAACGGTTGCGGTTTTACAGTCCTTTGACAAATAAAATTCCCATTTATTAAGGTAATAGTCTTTATCGCCATAAAGTACGATGCTTCCAAGCTCTTTAGAATTAATACCTGCAATAGAGAACACGCGCAAGGTATGATTATCCAAATAATAAATGTGTTTATCACTGCGTTTTATTCGGTCGGCTTCGGTTATGCCTTCAACCTGATTATCGGTTACCTCTTCGTAAATGGCGTCCTCGTCGGCATAATCATCAGTTATATCTATTGCGGATTCGGGTGCCGCTCCATTATATTTTATGCCAAAGCTTAAGAAATCGAATATGTTATTCTTTATAACCTCAAAATTGTTTTTGTGTTGCGGCTTTTCAAAGGTTAAAACATTCAGCTTTTGAATAATGCCGTAATATTCGCTGCTTGAATAGCGTGAAACATCGGGTGAGTCGGTGTTAAAGGGTATAAACAACCAAAGGTTACTAAAAACGAGCACAAAGCAGGCGGCCGCCGCAATTATTGATAATGCAATTCGTTTTTTGGAAAAATTTATAATCTTTGCGTTGGGGTTTGCTTCTTCAAGAAATTTATCGTCTGTAAGATTTAAGGCTTTAAACCAATTATCTTTTTTCATACAGATATCCCTTCCTTTTTAAGATAATCTTTAAATTGGTTTCGTGTTCTATGTAAGATAACGCTGACGTGGCTTTCGGACATACTCATTTTCTTGGCAATTTCCTGAACGGTTAAAGCGTACCAATAACGGCGCAAAAATATAATGCGTGCGCGGGAATCTAAACCTTCTAAAAATGTGTTAATAAGCTTTTTTAAAATAAGTTCATCTTCAACCGAAGCCATGCCGTTTGGAATACATTCATAATATTCGTCAATGGCGGTTTCAAGGTCGTTGTTTCGTTTTTGCGCCTTGTTATAGCTATAACGGTCAAGGGCAAGATTTCGGGTAATGCGACCGAAAAATAATTGGAGCTTATTTGGCTTTTCGGGCGGTATCACACGCCATGCGTTGTGCCAGGTGTCGTTTACACATTCGTCGCAGTCTTCCTTTAAACGCAGAATGTTATAAGCAATCGTGCGGCAATAATTGCCGTATTTTTTGTTTGATTCATCAATTGCCGATTCGTCACGCTTCCAATACAGTTCTATTATTTTGTTGTCCTCCACTATGTCACATCCCTTACATTTTTTTAAGGCCTTTCATCTTAATAGACGAAAAATAAACCCAAAATCTTACAAAAATTTTAAAAAACATAAAAAGCCTATAACTTTATAAGTTACAGGCTTTCATCATTTCATTAAGCTTTTGGGTGGGCTGATGTTCCTATAACCTCACCGATAATTCTTTAATTTTATTTTAGCATATATCATAGGTTTTTTCCACATATTTTTGTAATTGAAAAAAATATATATGTGTGTTAGAATGTCTTTTAAAGGAAGTGAAATAATGTCACGAACAATTGCCGCTATTGCAACACCCTTGGGTGAAGGGTCAATAGGTGTTATAAGAATTTCGGGCGATGATGCCATAACGGTTGCCGACAAGATTTTTAAAAGCGCTTCTGGCAAAAAACTGTGCGATTTAAACGGTTATTCAGCCCTTTACGGTAATATTGTTGAAAATGAAAAGATTTTAGACGATGCGGTTGCGCTTGTTTTCAAAAATCCCCAAAGCTATACGGGTGAAGACGTTGTGGAAATTTCGGTGCACGGCGGCAGGCTTATGCTTAAAGCGGTGCTTCGTGTCATTTTGGAAAACGGTGCCTTTATGGCAGAACCGGGCGAATTTACAAAGCGTGCTTTTTTAAACGGAAAGCTTGATTTAACCAAGGCTGAAAGCATAATGGGGCTTATCGGTGCTGAAAGTGAAGCACAGTTAAGACTTTCACGTGCGGCGCACATTGGTAAGGTGAGCGAAAAAATTGACAAAATTGAGGCGGATTTAGTATCCGCTGATGCTTCAATTGCCGCATATTCCGACTATCCTGATGAGGATATTGAAGGGCTTGATTACGAAAGCTTTTTAAAAATGCTTTCAAATACAAAGGCTGAAATTGAACAAATGCTTAAAAATTACGATTCCGGCCGTGTGCTTCGTGAGGGTATTGACACTGTAATTGTCGGCAAGCCAAACGTTGGTAAGAGTACTCTTATGAATATGCTAAGCGGTGCTGACCGTTCAATCGTTACCGAGGTTGCGGGCACCACCCGTGACGTTATCGAGGACACCGTAACGGTGGGGGACATTAAGCTTCGTTTGGCTGATACGGCGGGTATTCATAAAACTGATGACAAGGTTGAAAGCATCGGTATCGAGAAAGCTAAAAACCGCATTGATTTGGCTGAGCTAATACTTGCGGTGTTTGACTGTACTACACCTTTAGATGCAAATGACCTTGATTTAATTGAAAGTATTAAAGACAAAAATACAATTATTATAATAAATAAAACTGATTTGGAAAACCAAATTGATATGTCGGTATTTGCGGGATTTATAGTTGTGGAAATTTCGGCAAAGCAGGGAACAGGTTATAAAGAATTATCCCAAAAAATTGCTGAAATATCTGGCACGGCAAACCTTAACCCTGACAGCGCTGTGCTTATTGGCGAACGCCAGCGTGCCTGTGCGGCAAGAGCGCTTGATGCTGTAAATGAAGCGGTAAATTCGCTGACGGGCGGTCTTACAATGGATGCTGTAGGTGTTTGTGTTGATGATGCTATAGCGGCGTTATTTGAGCTTACGGGCAAGCGTGTAACCAACGCTGTAACCGATGAAATATTTAAAAAGTTTTGTGTGGGCAAATAAAATTAACGGTAGAAGCTTTTTTAAGGCTTCTACCGTTTTTGCTTGTTCAAATTATAGTTTATCGGGGGCGCTAGCCCCTATGAATATACAATTAAATTGTTGTATAATTACGAATTACGCATTACGAATTCCGAATTTTGAATTTCGCCTCAGCGATAAACCCCAATTTATCCCTTATATTTCCTCTTAGTCGCCATTCCGCCACGGATATGGCGTTCACTTTTATTTTTTTCAAGCACTTCCTTTACCAACTTATATAACTGCGGATTATCGTACCTTAGCCTTTGGGTGACGTCTTTATGTACAGTGCTTTTACTTATTTTAAAAACCTTTGCCGTTGCCCTTACCGTCGCGCCTGTGTCCAATATATATTCCCCTAAAATTACCGCGCGTGGCTCTGTCTCTCTCATACAATCAACTCCTAAAAGGACTAATTAATTGTATGAATGAACACTTAAAAATATGTTAAAAGCAAAAAAGCTTTCGGTAAAAAACCGAAAGCTTTTTAAATTTAATTAAAATAAGATTACAAGGAACTGTGAAACAAGTACAACCGCAATAAGTGCGATAGGATATGTTGCGGCATAAGCTGCAGCAACATCTTCAGTTCCTGCTACACTGATAAGTGTGCCAAGTGCAGGGGTAGAAGTCATACCGCCGGTAAGCGAACCCAAGTTGTTGAGAAGGCTTAATTTTAACACGTATTTTGCAAACAAGAAACCAAGTATCATAGGCACAACGGTCATTACAACACCGTAAACAAAATACATTGGGTCAAAGTTAGCAATAAACTCAGCACCGCCAGGGATACCGGCGCCAACCAAGAATAATACAAGACCTAATTCACGGAATAACTTTAAGGTACTTTGTGCAGGCATAATACTAATTGGACCGATTTTGCCAAAGTGACCTAAAATCAAGCTCATTAACAGGCAGCCGCCTGTTGCAGTTAACGAGAAGCAGGTGCCCGAAAGGCCGCTTGAAGACAACGGAATTTTAATATTACCGATAATTACGCCCAAAATAGCCGCTAATGCAAAGCCTGCAACGCCCATATGGTCGATTTCAAAGAGTTTTTTAGTAACCTTTTTCTCTTCCTTGTCGGACTTTATAACCAACTTTGCACGTTCTTCTTCCATATTTGCTTTAGAAAGCTTAGGAATAAGTTGAACGAACAATACAACGCCTACAACACCGAAGATATAAGAAATACCATGGCCAACAGACACTAAGCCTTCATATTCGGCAGCAACTGTTGCTTTTGCAGCAGAGAATGCAGGGGTTGATGTAAGTGAACCTGAAAGCAAACCAACAATCATTGCAACGAAGCCGTCTTGTTCCTTAATGGTTGCGCCATAACCGAACAATTCACCCGCATAGATACAACCAACTGCGGCAAGACCGCCTGCAAGAATGATAATTAAACCAAGTAAAACGTAAGATTTAAAATTCTTTTTAAAATTACCAAAGAATTTTGGACCCGCAATGTAACCAACAGAGGTAACGAATAAAACAAGACCTAAGCCTTCGATTAATTTCATTGCCGTTTTATAGTCGTAAGGCTTTGCAGATAAAGCGAAAACAAGGCCATCGCTTGTCATACTGAAGCATAATGCGCCAACAAGTAACGCAATAATAAACACACCTGCGTCGCCGAGAGACACACCCTTGATGGTAATTCTACCTAAAGCATAGCCCACAAGCAAAACACCGAAAACCACAAATAAAAGTGTGTAAATATCATTGATGGAGATTACTCCGCCAAAAAATTTCATGCTATGTCCTCCTTAAAAATCCTTCTGCTTAGTATAGTTAGGAAGAAGCTTAGGAGAAACTGCATCGGTCTTGATGCCTGCATCTGCCATTTCTTTCTTAAAGCTTTCAACGTGGTCAAGGCTAAGCTTATCGCTAACAGTTGTGTTTTTAGCAACTGCAGCAGCGTTTATACCTGCATTACGACCAAATACTATAATATCCAAAAGTGAGTTACCCATAAGACGATTTTCACCGTGAATACCACCTACAGCCTCGCCTGCTACGAAGAGGTTTTCGACTTCAGACATACCGTTGTCAGAGATCTTAATACCACCGTTTTGATAGTGAAGTGTAGGATAAATAAGAATTGGTTGCTTACGCATATCAATACCGTACTTTAAGTACATACGCATCATGGCGGGTATGCGCTTTTCAATAGTGCCTTCACCGTGAATCATATCAATCATAGGTGAGTCAAGCCAAATACCCTGACCGCCGTTAAAGGTATCAATACCCTTACCCTTACGACATTCTCTAATAACTGAAGAAGCGCAAACATCACGTGTTTCAAGAGGATACATAAATGCTTCACCTTCAGCATTGATAAGCTGAGCGCCGATTGAACGTACCTTTTCAGTAACCAATGCACCAAAGATTTGTGAAGGATAAGCCGCACCTGTGGGGTGATACTGTAAGGTGTAAGCGTAAAGCAAGGGAGCACCTGCACGGTAAGCCAAAACCAGACCGTCGGCAGTAGCGCCGTAATGGTTAGAGGTCGGGAAGCCTTGATAATGCATACGACCTGCACCACCGGTAGCGATGATAACTGTTTTTGCACGTGCGATAAGAATTTCTCTTGTTTCCATATTCATAAGAACTGCACCGGCAGCCTTGCCGTTTTCGTCCTTAATGATTTCAATTGCTGAAGTAAAATCAACAACGGGGATTTGACGGTTTTGAACTTCGTCACGTAAAACACGCATAATTTCAGCACCTGAATAGTCCTTACAAGCGTGCATACGCTTACGTGAGGTGCCGCCACCGTGGGTGGTAACCATTGTACCGTCTGCTTCTTTGTCGAACATAACGCCCAAATCATTAAGCCACTTAATGCAAATAGGTGCATCGTTTACAAGCTTATAAACTAATTCGGGAACGTTTTTGAAGTGACCGCCGCCCATAACGTCAAGATAATGCTGTGCGGGGCTGTCGTTGGGCTTATCAGCAGCCTGAATACCGCCTTCAGCCATCATTGTGTTAGCATCACCATGGCGAAGCTTGGTAACAATCATAACGTTTGCGCCGTTTTCGTTAGCCATAATAGCAGCCGCAGAACCTGCACCGCCACCGCCGATAACAAGCACATCAACGTCGTAATCGATATTTGTAAGGTCAATATCAGCAGGGTCAATTCTTGGGTTTGCCTGTAAGGTTTCAGCCAATTCAAGCGGTACCTTTTCACCCTTATTGGGACCGATTTTAAGTTCAGCAAACTGCGACTTTATGTGGTCGGGATGGTTTTCAAGTAAAACCTGGTCCTTTTCTTCGGCAGTCATACGTCTGGGATGATTACCTGCGAGAACCTGCTTAAGACGTTCTTCACGGGTGGCTTCTACCTTTTTAATTGATTCTAACTGTTCTTTAGTATACATATTATCCCACCTCCTTATTTCTCAAAATCACGATTGTTATACATAACTTTAAGTTCTTCAGCAGTTTTCTTCATAATATCCTGAAGGTCTGCTTCGCAACCGCCGTTTTCGATTTCAGCAACACGTTCTAAAAGATGTTGTGTTTCGGGAGCAAGATACTTACCGTTAAGGCGTCTTGCCAAAAGACCAACCTGAGGATGAGTAATACCTGCAGGGCAACGTGAAGAGCAAACACCGCACATTACGCAGTCGAAGGATTCTTCAGCGCATTTTTCAAAATCGCCCCGTTGTGCATATGCTATGTATTGCATAACGTTAAGTTCTTGTGTGCAAGCCTTGGTACAAGCATTACAGCCGATACAAGCGTATACTTCAGGATAAAGCTGCATCATAATTTGCTCGCTGGGCTTAACCTTTTCAATATCGTAGGGTTGTTTAACCAAGGGGAAGAAAGGAAGAGTAGCAATATACATATTGTCCTCTACCTTGGTTTGACAAGCAAGGCAGGTTTTAATTTCTTGCTGACCTTTAATGCGGTATATTGTAGCACAAGCACCACAGAAACCGCAACGGCAACCAACACCACGAACAAGTTGGTAACCGGCGTATTCCATGGCATTCATAATAGTAAGGCTTGCAGGAACCTCATATTTTTTACCGTAAAGGTAAATATTTACCATTTTTTCCATTACATTTTCTCCTTTAATACTCACTTGGAAGTTCTTCCAATTCGTCACAGCGGAAAACAGGACCGTCTTTGCAAACGTATTTTGCGCCAACGTTACATCTACCGCACTTACCTACACCGCACTTCATGCGAAGCTCAAGTGTGGTGTAAACGTTGGTCTTGTCAAAGCCAATGCCGCAAAGACCGTCAAGTGTGAACTTAATCATAATAGGCGGACCGCACAAAACAGCTACCTTATTAGTGTCAAAGCCAAGCTCCTTAACATAGTTAGGAACAAAGCCAACGTGACCGTCCCAACCCTCTTGCGGGTTGTCGATGGTTAAATGCACGTTAACACCGTCGTCGGTTGACCACTCTTCAATAATTTCCTTATAGTCAAGAAGGTCGTCCTTACTGCGTGAGCCGTAAACAATATCAATTTTACCGTAACGGTCGCGATAGTGACGGCAATAGTTAATTACCGAACGAAGAGGTGCAAGACCTACACCGCCCGCAATAAACAACAAATCTTTACCTGCAAACACGTCATCCACAGGGAAGGGTTTGCCGTAAGGTCCGCGAATGGTAATTTGCTGACCGGGTTCAGCCTGGTGTAACCAATCGGTCACACAGCCGCACTTTTTAATAGAAAATTCCATAAATTCTTCATTTGTTGGTGAAGAAGTAATAGAAAACATTGCCTCGCCTACACCGGGAACTGAAAGCATAGCGCATTGACCGGGCTTGTGGTCAAATGCTTTTTTGCCATCGGGTGTTACAACACGAAATGTTTTAATATCAGGTGTATCAATGCGAACGTCGGTAATGACACCGATTTTTGGAATTAAAGTTTCGTTAATGCTGTTCATCTTATTTTCCTCCAATCTTTTTCATTACTTTTACAATATTCATTGAAATGGGGCACTTTGCAAGACAACGGCCGCAACCAACACAGCTGAACATACCGTCGTTATTTTCGGGATAGTATACGAGCTTGTGCATAAAGCGTTGACGGAAGCGTTCCTTTTGTGAAAGGCGGTTGTTACCGTGCGCCATTTTTGTAAAGTCGGAATACATGCAAGAATCCCAGCATCTGAAGCGTATAACACTGTTACCTGTGTTAAAGTCCTTAATATCATAGCACTGACAGGTAGGACAAACAAAGGTACAGGTGCCGCAACCAAGACAAGCCTGTGATAATTCGTCCCATTCGGGCAAATCGAACAATTCCTTAGTTTTACCACCGCCGAAGCCGTCGGTTGTAACGTTTTTAAGGGGTAGCTTATCCATGAATTTATTAATTTTTTCTTTTTGCTCCGATACTACAGTATCGTCACATTCTTCGGTTAAGGCTGAAAGCTTTTCTAAAAGTTCCTTACCCTTTTGGGTGTTTGCCTCAAAGAAAATTTCAGTTTCAGTCTTCCAAGCTGAAATATCACCTGCGGGAGCCGCAGGATCAATGCCGAAGGTCTTGCAAAAGCAGGTTTCGGAAGGTCTTTGGCAAGCAAGAGAAATGATAACACCGTGGCTGCGTCTTAAAGCGTAAAAGCTGTCAACAGGCTCGGTTAAAAATACACGGTCCAAAACGTCAAAGCTCTTTACGTCGCAAGCCCTTACACCAAAAATAACAAAATCATCAAGTGCGTTTCTTGTATCAACAACCTCAATGCTTTTGCCTTCGGTTTTAAATTTCATTAGGTTTTCGGTTTGGGGGAAGAAGAAATCCTTGGGGCTTCTTACAGTGTTAAGCGCATTGCTCCAAACACTGCCCTCCTCCCACTTTTTGTAAGCGGCGCTGCCGTCGGTTTGTTGAGTGGGAAGATAAAGCTCAGCATTTTTTGCAATTTCAGCAAATAAAAGGTTAATTTTTTCAAGAGAACATTTACGCATTGTTTTCCCCCCTGTTAAAAACCTCGCCGGGCTCTAAGTCTTCGGTTGTATAGCTAACCAAAGGCGCACGACTGCCAACCTCGGCACCTGCTTGATATTCGCCGTAAAATTCGTTCATATCTTTAATAAACTTACGGTTAAGAAGGTGCAAAGGAATATTTTGAGGACATACGCGTGAGCATTCGCCACAGTCGGTGCAGCGACCTGCCACATGGTAAGCACGGATGATATGAAATAGCTTTTCTTCAAAGCTGTTTGCGGGTGATTTGTTTTCAACACCAGAACTAGGGTTATCAAACACACACTTTTCGCAGGTACAAGCAGGGCAAGCATCACGGCAAGCATTACAACGAATGCAACGTGAAAGCTCATTCTGCCAAAAAGCAAATCTTTCATCAGGTGTCATTGCTTCAAGACGTGCAACCTCGTCAAAACGATTAGATTGGGTAACGTCGCCCTCTTCGCCCATAAGCTCGTCATAAGCTACGTGCTTTTTGCTCTTACAGTTAATGCAGCGTTCAGCCAAAACCTCGTTAGTGTCAATAACGATAGCCTCGTCATCGTATAAGGTGGTAACGGTCAATTTATCACCGTTTGAACCGATAGCAGCAATACCGTCACCGCTAATTGCCTTAACCTTTGCAATATCAGCCATACCCTCGCAAGGAATACCAACTGCATAAACCTTTTCACGGTCGAAACGGTGTTCGGTTAAAAGCTGGTTAAAGCTATAAGTATCGCAAGGCTTTAAGAAAACAAGGATTTTGCCTTCAAGCTTTGCAGTTTTATTAACAAGATATTTAGAAAAGTTTGCACCGCAGAAATCATTAAACACAAAGCCGTTTTCAAGTTCTTCAACGCTTTTGAAGATAGTGGGTGTTACGTCATAGTCGAATTCGCCAAGACCCCAACCCAAAACACAGCTAACAGTACCGTTTGAAAGGAGCTCCGATGCCTTTGCTAATAATTGTTCACGAGTTATTTTTTGCATCTTAAGTCCTCCAATCTCTTGTTTTCACCAAGTGCAGTTACAGTTTGAACAAAATCGTTCATTGTTGCGGCAAATTTTGCGCCTTCAGCGGCCGATACCCATTCAACACGAGTACGTTCTTTTTCAATGCCCAAGAAGTCAAGCATTGAGAAAAGAGCCGCCATACGACGACGGGTAAAATAGTTACCCGAAGTATAGTGACAGTCGCCTGGGTGGCAACCGCAAATAATTACACCGTCAGCGCCACGTTGAAATGCACGTAAAATAAACATTGGGTTTACACGGCATGAACAAGGTACACGGATAATTTTAACGTCTGCAGGGTATGCCAAGCGATTATTACCCGCAAGGTCAGCACCCGCATAAGAACACCAGTTGCAGCAAAATGCAACAATTAAAGGCTTATATTCATTTACTTGCATATTGCGTCAACCTCCGCCATAATTTGTAAGTTTGCAAAGCCCTTAAGGTCCATAGCACCTGAAGGACAAGTAACGGTACAAGCGCCGCAGCCCTGACATACAGCAGGATTTACAACTGCTACTCTTCTAACCTTTGTGGTTCTATCAGGCATGCGGAATTCCTTATCCTCATAAGTGATAGCACCGTAAGGACAAACATTTGCACAAGAAGAGCAACCGTTACACATAAGCTCGTTTGAATTTGCAACACAGGGGTTACCTGTAAGCTTATCCTTAGCAAGAAGACCGATAACCTTAGAGGCAGCAGCACCTGCTTGAGATACGGTTTCAGGGATATCCTTAGGACCTTGACAAGCACCTGAAAGGAACACACCCGCGGTAGGACTTTCAACAGGACGAAGCTTGGGGTGTGCTTCGGTGAAGAAGTCGTTAGTGTCCATACTTGCAGTAAGCATTGTTGCAAGAGGACGAGCTGATTTGTCAGGCTCAATAGCAGCTGCTAAAACAACCAAGTCAGCATCGATATGAAGCTGTTTATTTGCAATAAGGTCAGATGCCTGAACCTTAAGCTTATCGCCTTCGGGCACAACCTTGCCAACCATACCCTTAACGTATTTAACGCCATATTCTTCAACAGCACGGCGATAGAATTCGTCAAAGTTTTTACCTGGGGTACGTACGTCGATATAGAATACGTAAACCTCAGTGTCTGGGTATTTATCGCGAGTGAGCATTGCGTGCTTTGCGGTATACATACAGCAAATCTTCGAGCAATATTCCTTACCCTTTTCAGCGCAGGATTCGCAACGTGAGCCAACGCACTGAACAAACACGATAGTGTGAGGATGCTTTCCGTCAGAAGGACGTAAAAGCTTACCTGCGGAAGGACCTGCAGCATTGGTAAGACGTTCAAATTCAAGAGAAGTAATAACGTCTTTAGACTGGTTATAGGCATATTCGTCAAACTTATCCATGCTAATGGGGTTAAAGCCTGTTGCTACAACTATAGCACCGTATTTTTCGTTAATATATTCATCCTTTTGGGTATAGTCGATAGCACCTGCGGCACATACCTTTGAGCAAACGCCGCACTTGCCGTTTTTAAGCATATTACAAGCATTAGGGTCAATAGTAGCAACCTTCGGCACAGCCTGTGCAAAAGGAATGTAAATTGCGGGGCGGTTATCCATACCTAAGTTAAATTCGTTAGGAATACGCTTCATGGGGCACTTTTCAACGCAAGCGCCACAACCTGTACAGACGTCTTCCTTAACGTATCTTGCATTCTTCTTAATAGTTACGTCAAAGTTACCAACGAAGCCGTTAACCTCGGTAACTTCGCTGTAAGAGAAGATACGGATTTTGTCATGCTGTGCAACGTCAACCATTTTAGGTGTCAAAATACAAGCCGCACAGTCAAGTGTCGGGAAGGTTTTATCAAGCTGTGCCATTTTGCCGCCAATGGTGGGCTTCTTTTCAACAATGTCTACAGGGAAGCCTGCATCTGCAATATCAAGGGCAGTTTGAATACCTGCAATACCGCCACCGATAACCAAAGCACGCTTGGTAACGGGCGATTCACCTGGGGTAAGGGGTGCGTTAAGGTTAACCTTAGCGATAGCCGCTTTACCCAAAATGATAGCCTTTTCGGTACCTGTAAGCATATCCTTATGTACCCAAGAGCACTGCTCACGAATGTTTGCAATTTCAACCATATATGGATTAAGACCTGCAGCCGCCGCAGTTTTGCGGAAGGTAGCCTCGTGCATACGGGGTGAGCAAGAACATACTACAATACCTGTAAGCTTGTGCTCCTTAATAGCCTCTTTAATCATATCCTGACCAGCCTGTGAGCACATATATTGATAATTGGCGGAAAAGACCACGCCAGGTTCACTTTTCAAGGCTTCTGCTACTGCTACTACGTCAACTGTACCGGCAATATTAGTACCGCACCAACATACAAAAACACCAACTCTTTGCATTTGTCTTTTCCTCCTTTACTTTGTATACTTTCTAAACGCGCTGACAAGCAACTGTTGAGGTGTATCTTCATCAACCATTGCTGGAACAGCGTCAGCGGTCATACGGTTTGCGCCTTTCTTTCTAATAGCGGTTAAGCGCACAGCTTCAACCACCTTTGCAGGCTGAACGCCGCGGGGACAGCGGTCAATACAAGCAAAGCAAGAAAGACATTTGTATAATGATTCAGAATTTAAAAGCGGTTCGATATCGCCGCTTTCCACCATATTTACAAATTGGTGGGGATGATATTCCATCTCGTCGTATGCGGGGCAGGTTGCCGAGCATTTACCGCAACGCATACACTTGCTGGGGTTAACACCGCTTATACGAATAATTTCTTCTTGAAGATACTTGTTATTATGCATTTGTATCCTCCTTTACGCCAAGGGCTTCGGCTAAAAGCTCGGTAAAGTAAACCACAGGAATATCCGCACCGTTTTTAACAAGGTTATACTTACAAAGCGGGCAAGCGGTAATAATCATTTCAGCGCCGTTAGCCTTTGCGTTTTCTATAATAGCATTACTGTTTCTCTTTGCGGATTCGGGGCTTTCAACCGAAATATAACCGCCACAGCATTCGTTTCTTTTTGCGTAAACCACAGCATCAGCGCCAAGTGCACGAATGAAATCCTCCATAATGGTGGGGTTTTCAGGGTCGTCCATACGCATTACACTGTTAGGGCGCAACAAAAGACAGCCGTAATATGCTGCAATTTTTTTACCCTTAAGGGTGTTTACAACCTTTTCCTTAAGGGTGTCAAAGCCAACCAAATCACGAAGCATTTCTAAATAGTGATAAACCTGAGTTTCACCGTTATAAGTGCCATCGTTAGCCATATAACGGTTAACCTTGTCAGCAAACTGTGAATTGGTTTGCATTTCATAATTGGTTTGCTTAATAACGTTATGACAAGCAGAACAAACCGTTATTAATGGCTGTTCCTTATCGCCTGCATACTTCAATGCGCGTATCGACGAAAGCTTTGTTGCAACTTCATCATTTGCGGTTGTAAACACACCGCCGCAGCATTGCCAGTTTTCAATTTCTTCCAAAGTAACACCTAAAGCCTCAGCTGATTTATAAGCGTATAAATCAAGGTCTTTTGCCTTATTCTTTAAGGTGCAACCGGGGAAATAACTAACCTTCATCTAATTACCTCCGACTTATGCCATCTCTTCAGGATGGAAAACCTCATCAAACTTTTCAGCAGTCAAGAAGCCAAGCTCAACACAAGCTTCTTTAAGTGAAATATTATCCTTAAATGCCTTTTTAGCAGTTTTTGCAGCATTTTCATAACCGATATAGGGATTAAGTGCAGTAACAAGCATTAAGGAATTATGCAAGTTGTGATGCATTTTTTCTTTGTTTGCCTTAATACCAACAGCACAATTTTTGTTGAATGAAACAATAGCTTCAGCCAAAAGACGTGCAGACTGCAAGAAGTTGTAAATGCAAACAGGCATAAATACGTTAAGCTCGAAGTTGCCCTGTGACGCTGCCATTGTAACAGCCACGTCGTTACCCATTACCTGAACAGCAACCATTGTTACTGCTTCACACTGGGTGGGGTTAACCTTACCGGGCATAATTGACGAGCCAGGCTCGTTTTCTGGAATGAAAATTTCGCCAAGACCGTCACGTGGACCTGAAGCCAACCAACGAACGTCGTTTGCTATCTTCATCATATCGCAAGCAAGTGCCTTAATAGCACCGTGTGCAAATACAAGTTCATCCTTAGAGGTTAAAGCATGGAACTTATTACTTGCGGTAATGAATGACTTACCTGTGATTTTTGAAACCTCTTCAGCAACGCCTGTATCAAAGCCCTTAGGAGCATTAAGACCTGTACCAACAGCGGTACCGCCAAGCGCTAATTCACGAAGGGGGTCGATAGCGCGCTTGATAAGCTCAACGTCTTTTTCAAGGCTTGAACGCCAACCGCTAATTTCCTGACTAAACTTAATAGGTGTAGCGTCTTGAAGGTGTGTTCTACCACTCTTAACAATGCCTTCGTTTTCTTCTTCAAGGCGTTTAAAGGTAGCAATTAAGGTTTCAGCAGCGGGAATAAGCTTGTCTTCCAAAATTAAAACTGCTGCAATATGCATTGCTGTAGGGAAGGTATCGTTTGATGACTGACTCATATTAGTGTCATCATTAGGGTGAAGCAAGGTTTTGCCAAGAATTTGGTTGCCACGGTTAGCAATAACCTCATTAGAGTTCATGTTAGACTGTGTGCCCGAACCTGTTTGCCAAACAACAAGTGGGAAATGGTCGTTAAGCTTACCTGCCATAACCTCATCACAAGCCGCCATAATAGCGCCCAGCTTTTCGTCGGTCATTTTTTCGGGGCGTAATTTATTATTTGTAATTGCTGCTGCCTTTTTAAGCACACCGAAAGCGTGAATAATTTCAGCAGGCATTGTTTCAATACCAACACCAATTTCAAAATTTTCGTGGCTTCTTTGTGTTTGAGCAGCCCAAAGACGGTCAGCAGGTACCTGCATTTCGCCCATAGAGTCGTGTTCAATACGGTATTCCATTTATATATCAACCTTTCAATTAAATTTCAATACTGTTAATAGTTTCTTTAAGACAGTCAGCACTGTGACGTAATGACTTGATTTCTTCATCGTTAAGGGGTAAAAGCACCTTGCTGTGTGCGCCCTTGTTACCAACTACGTTAAGAAGGCTTAAGCAAACGTCGTCAATACCGTATTCACCGTGAAGCATGGTTGAAACGGTCATAGTGGTGTCGATACCGCTGAGTAAGCACTTACAAATATGGCAAACCGACATTGAAACAGCATAGTAGGTAGCACCCTTGCGCTGAATAACACGTGCGCCTGACTTGCGAACGTAATTTTCAACGTCGTTACGGTCAAATTCGGGATAATCATTAGAATTTTGTAAAGCATTTCTGTAATCTTCAATCGGAACATTGGAGATATTAGCAATTGACCACGGAACAAATGCCGAGTCACCGTGTTCACCTAAAACGTAAGCGTGCACGTTCTTTTGGTTTACGTCGTAATATTCAGATACACGTGCACGTAAACGTGCTGTATCCAAGATAGTACCTGAACCGATAATACGTTCTTCAGGAATGCCTGAAATTTTGTGGAAAACGTAGGTAAGCACGTCAACAGGATTACTTACAATTATATATGTAGCATTGGGCGCGTGTTGAACAATTTCCTTTGCAACACCCTTAAGAATGTTTACGTTTGTTTGTGCCAAGTCTAAACGTGACTGACCGGGCTTTCTTGCTACACCACAGGTGATAACAATAATGTCAGAATCCTTTGCGTCAACGTATGAGCCTGCATAAATGTTAGCAGGGTTGCAGAAAGGAACGCCTTGTCTAATATCCAAAGCTTCACCTAATGATTTTTCCTGATTAATGTCAATCATAACAATTTCAGACGCAATACCCATAACGGTTAATGTGTATGAAATAGTTGCGCCTACGCTACCAGAGCCAATTACAGTAATTTTGTTCATAATTATTCCCCTTAATTTTAATTATTTTAAAACAGCAACAGCGTCGCTGATTGTTTTTTCTAAAGCTTCCCTACCATATTTGTCAACCTCGGCCTTATTCTTTTCGCCGTGGGTAAGACAACCTGCACCGCCGATACAACCGCCGACACAAGCCATGCCCTCAATAAAGTTGGCATCAAGCACGTTTTTGTTTTTCTTAAGAAGTGCCACACGACATTCCTCAATGCCGTCACAAGCAACAGCCTTTAATTCAAAATCAATGTTTTGTTCCTTAAGGCCTTGTGCCACAGCATCTGAAAGACCACCGCTTCTTGCAAAGATTCTACCAAAGTAGGACGCATTGTCAAGCAAGTCCTCACCGAGCTCGGTAATATCAATATCCTTACTGTCGAATAATGCCTGTAATTCCTCAAAGGTCATAACCGCATCGATATACGGCTTAACGCTTTCAAGCTGTGCTTCAGCCTTTTTAGCAGTACAAGGACCAATGAAAATAACCTTTGCATTTAGGTCGGTGCTCTTAATAAATTTTGCCAAGGTAGCCATTGGCGAAAGGTTATGTGATACCAAAGGCAACATATTTGGAAATGCCGATTTAATATACTGCACAAATGCAGGACAGCAAGAGCTGGTTAAAAAGCCTTTTTCGGCAAGCTCCTTAGATTCGGCCGCCGCAACCATATCAGCACCAAGAGCAGCTTCAATTACAGTATGGAATCCAAGGTCCTTAAGACCGGTAATAACCTGACCGAGCTTTGCATAGGTGAACTGACTTGAAATTGAAGGCGCCACCATAGCGTAAACCTTGTATTTTTTGTTACCTTCGCTCTTTTTAATAATATCGATAACGTCCAAAATATAAGACTTATCGGTTATTGCACCAAACGGGCACTGATAAACACAGGCGCCGCACTGAATACATTTGCTGTTATCAATAGCAGCTGCATTATCTTCGTTAATTGAGATTGCCTTAACCTTACAAGCATTTTGACAGGGACGCTTACGATTTACTATTGCAGCAAAAGGGCAAACCTTTGCACATTGACCGCATTCAACACATTTTGATTTATCAATATGTGCTACGTGGTTATGGTCAAAGGTAATAGCGCCACGCTTACATACATCTTCACAGCGATGAGCCAAACAGCCACGACAGGATTCAGTTACAACATATCCTGCAGCAGGACATTCATCACATGCTATGTCAATAACCTCAATAACGTTGGGGTTATTTTTATCACCGCCCATAGCAATTTTAATTCTTTCATTTAAAATTGCGCGTTCCTTATATATACAGCAACGCATTGTTGGGGTTTTGCCAGGCACAATAATTTTAGGAATTTCAACAATGTTTTCAAGCAAAGTGTCATTCCATGCCTGACGTGCAACCTCACGTAAAACCTTATATTTAAGGTGTTGCACCTTTGTATCAAATTTTCTTATTCCCATAAATTTTCTCCCTAGAAATAACTAACTTTAATCCTTTTGCCCATTTTTCTAAGGCAGGCAGAAAGTTCATCCACCAAATTCATTTTAATATGAAAATTAATAGGCAAGTCAGGATTTTGGTGAGCAGGATTAACTGCTCTTCCCACATAAAAATTAATATCGGTTGCCTCTTCAAACAGTAAACGGCAAATTAGCGATGCACCGTCACGGTTAAAGCTCCAATATTCGTAATGCTTGTTGTCAGCCAAATAGTCCTTAGCATATTCAAGCACCCTATTTACAGTGATAACACCTTCGGTAACAAGGTCAACGCCCTCAATTGTTGCCGTTGGCGGAATATCACTTTTTTCAAAATTAAGACTTGCTTTAAGTGGCTTACGTAAAAACTTTGCCGCAATTGACGAGGTTGTACCGCCACAAATAATGTGTTTGCCTTCTTTTGAAAAGAAAAGCGACATCATACGGTCAGCATCATCACGGTTGGCGGGGGGACCGAAAAGCATATTCATTGGTACACGCTTTCTGATACGCACTACACATGCAGTTGCATCGTCACCAGGCTTATATCCGTAAAGCTTGTCACATTCATCCACAAGCATTGTCGATAATGTCTTGGCAGTATAACCCGCATGAGAAATAGATTCCATAAATTCGGCTATTTCCTCACGGCGCCAACCGAAATTATACGCCATACCGATACCTGCGTGAGGACATCCGTCGCTCATAGCAACGAAAATGTCGTTTTCCTGCAGCTTAATAACCGACTTAAATATCTTTTTACCGCCAATATTAATTTCGGTTTTGGGGTAATCCCAAACCTGCTCATCACGAATAATAATAGCGTGAGGGTTATCATACTGTATAAGCTCAGCCATTTGATTATTCTTAAGATGAATAATAGTAAAGGTTGAATACGCCACGCCACGTACCGAACAAACAGGCAGGGTTGCGGCAATTGTTTCAACACATTCCTCTAATGATAAGCCTTCAGCCAACATTGTGGAAATTATTTTAGAGGTAAGGGTTGAAAGTATGCTTGCCTTTACCCCACTTCCAAGCCCGTCGGATAAAACGATAACGGTTGAATCGTCACCTGGCTCTACTATATCAATATGGTCACCACAAAGCTGCTCACCGTAATGATTTATACTTTTATACCCAATATCAGCACATAAATCATTCATCTTGGATAGACTCCTTTAATTTAGAAAGAGCAATTTTGGTTTCCGCCGCGGTTTCACCCAAAAGTGAAGCAATTTCCTGTACGATACGCATTTGCTTATCTACAACCCTGTCAGCAACCTCAATTGTCTGACGGCTGATATTTTCCTTCTTTTCACGTTCATTTTGTTCATCGGTAATATCACGCATAATTGCAACGATAAGGTGTGATTCCTTATCGTGAACAACCGACTGTTCAACAAAGCGGTTATATTCAGCAAGGTATACACGTTCATCCCTGACGTTACGACCTGTTTGCATAACGTTAATAAATACCGTTGGGTCAAGAATACGAATAACCTGGTCACCCAACACATCGTTAGCTGAACGAATATTCATCATTTTTCTTGCTGAATTGTTTATTTGCTGCACCTCTAACTGTTCGTTAAGCACAATAATACCGTTAGGTGTATTTTTAACAATAGTGTCCGAAAAGTTTTCGGCCTTATCCTTTAAGAAAGGCAAGCACATTGAAATTTCGGCCTTGCCCTGAATAATAGCAATTGCTTTTTCACGGCAGGTGTTATATCCGCAAGAGCCACAGTTAAGCTCCTGCGAGGGCTTGAATTTGCCCATTTGGCGAAGAATATTTTGAATTTCAATATCCGACGGTGGTTGTAAGCGTTTTTCAATATATTCAAAATTCTTTTGAAGCTCGCTTGCCTTGGGCTGTGAAACCTCAAAGTCCTTTTCACCGGCATAGCTTGCAACAGTGATATAATCTCTAACAGTTTCAGCACGGTGATATTTTTCCATAACAGGACCGCCTACGCAGCTGCCCACACAAGCCGACATTTCAATAAAGCATTTATGAATATTACCTGCTAATATATCCTTAAGTGCTGCAATGCAGTTGTCCACACCGTCAAGCGCAAGGTAGGTATAGCCGGGCATATCCTGTGCCATTGTTTTAAGCACGCCTCCTGTTGTTGGGAAGAAACGTGCGCGTGAATGAACATCTCTATCCTTTGAAAATTCAAGTTTGATACCCTCGGCTTCAAACCAATTTGTTAATTCTTCAAAGGTAAGCACAGCATCAACTATACCCTCGTAATGTTCGGCCTCATCCTTTTTAGCAACGCAAGGACCCACAAAAACAGTCTTGGCATTAGGAAATCTCTTCTTAATATCCATACAATGCGCTTGCATAGGCGAAACAACGTCAGCCAAATACTGTAGTGCCTGTGGATAGTGCTTTTGAATTAAAAGGTTAATAGAATGGCAGCAAGAAGAAATAACAACGTCCCTTTCGTCCTCGCGAAGCATTCTTTCATATTCGTTTTTTACAATAGTTGCGCCAATTGCAGTTTCCTCAACGTCATAAAATCCCAACTGCTTTAAAGCTTTACGCATAGAATTAATACCTACGCCACTGTAATTAGCAATAAATGACGGAGCTAGACTTACTATTACAGGGTCGCCACTTTGAAGCAGCACCTTTACCTTTTCGGTTTCGTCAACTATTTGTTTAGCATCCTGTGGGCAAACAACAAAGCACTGACCGCATAAAATACATTCATTACCTATAATATGCGCCTGACTGCCGGAAAAGCGAATAGCCTTGACGGGACAATGACGAATACATTTATAACAGTTTTTACAATTTGATTTTTTAAGTGTCAAACAATTCGGCATTTACCGTTACGCCTTTCCTAATTTATTTAATACTTGATTTTCGAAAAATTCTTTGAAATTTTCTTTTGTAATACCAACGTGGATATCATCATCCAACTGAATGGTAACACCTACACGGTTGCACTTGCCTATACAAAAGCTTCCCATAAGGGTAACGTCGTTTTCAAGGTTATATTCTTCAACAGCTTTTTGCAAAAGTGCAACAATTTCAGGCGAACCCTTTAAATGACAGGAACTACCAACGCAAACCTGAATCACCATAACCTTATACCTTTGCCTTTACATTTTCTTGGAAAAAATCAAAAGTACTTTCGGGGGTTACTGAATAAAATTCTTCATCAACGGTTACGCAAACACCTTGTTGACATTTACTCATACAAAAAGTTCCTGCAAGTTCTACCTTATCGCCAAGTTGATTTTCTTCGATAAGCTTTTGAAGTTGTTCAACCACCTGACGTGAGCCCTTTACGTGACAGGAACTACCAATGCATACTGTAATTTTCATTGTTTTGCCTCCTGAAATTTTATGTTATGTATTATAGTTTATTGTTTAGCATTACCCCGCTGTGCGATAATTGATTTCGCAAATGAGCCAGCGATAACGCCAAATTTTCGTTTTGAAGCAAAATACCGTCAGGAATCTGTAATTTGCAGGGAGCGAAATTCCATATAGCCGTTATTCCGCTATTAACCATTTGGTCACACACAACCTGTGCAGACCCTTCGCCAACCGTAATAATACCAAGGGAAATATCATTTTCTTTACAATAAAGTTCAAATTGATTCATAGGTAATATTTCGGTTTTCGAATCCAAATTAATTACCTGTTCGTTTGAATCAAACGCCGCTTTAATTTTTACACCGAAATGCTCAAACCCATCGTACTGCAAAAGCGCCCTGCCAAGTCTTCCCGCACCAACCAATACCGCAAAGGTTAATTTGTTATAACCTAGACAGTCCTCAAGTTGTTCTATAAGCACCTCGGTTTCATAGCCAAGTCTCGGTCTACCCGCACCGCTAATCATTGCAAGGTCCTTTCTGACCTGAACTTCGCCAAGATTAAGCGCTTTAGAAATAGTTGTTGCAGATATATGACGCACAGTATCAAGCGGTAATTCCTTTAAAAAAGTAAGGTATCTTGGAATACGTCCAAGCGTTGCTTTTGGAATTGAAGACCTTTCCATTAGTGAGTCCCCTTCATACAATCTAAAATATCCTTATATAGTATCTCATATAAAAATCAATATCGATATTATCGATATTATATATATCGATTTAAAATTTTATAAACACCCATGATAATTTAATTTTATTTATTATAACATTTTATGTCAGCAAAATCAATAGCTGTAACCTTTGTTTTTTTCACAAATTTTTACCTAGCAAACCTGTACATATTGGTAATTTAGCAAACACAAAGGGCAACAAAAAATCAGTACGGCAAATACCGTACTGATTTTCATATAATTTATATGTATAGCTTTAATTTATTTTAGGAAGACTTGCCGCTGCAACCGACTGACCAACACGACGTGCTTTTTCATCGGGGATATGGAGCTGGCACTTTTGTGCGAGTTCGGGGAATTCTTCAGCGATAACTTGGTTTGCACGGTCAAGAATAATTTCGCCGCCCTTACCCGAGGTAACACGACCCATAATAAGCACGTGCTTAATATCATAGAAAATGCTGTAATAAGCAATAGCATAACCGAAGTATACACCAATAGTATCGTAAATAGCGGCGGCGCGGGGGTCGCCTTTTTCCATAAGCCCTTGAACAACCTTTAATTTTTCAGCGGGTGAAAGCGCTTCGTCAAGCTCGATACCTGCAGCGGGAGCAAGCTTAATTACGCCGTCTTGTGAGAAATACTTAACACCGCAGCCATAGTCGCCCGACCATTCGTCAACCATTGCATCCTTTGAAAAGTCAACAGGAGCAAATGCAAATTCGTTAAGCCAACCGGTAATATTACCGTTATTATCAACATAGCCTGCGGCTTCACTTGTACCCATTGCAATACCTAAAACACCGTTGTCTTCAAGTGACATTGCACCTGCCAATGCAGTAACGTCGCCGTCGTTTGCAACCTCAAGCGGCACGTCGCCAAATTCTTTTGCAATGTCGATATACATGGTTTTAACACGCTTTTCAAATTCGTCCTTGGGAACCTTAATGAAAAGTGATGCTACCATTATTTTATTATCAATGTAAACACCTGCAGAAGAAACGCCGATAGCGTCAACGCGGGGCATATGTTCAGCAGCCGACTTCATAGCCGATAATATTCCATCATATTGATACTGAGGGTCAGCGTTTAACTTTGGAAACCAAACAACTTCTTCACTGTAAACGCTTTCGCCGTTAATTACTGCGCTAACCTTACGGTCAGAACCGCCAGCGTCAAAGCCGATACGACAACCGTCTAGATGGCGGCCAACAGGGGCTGCACCTTCGTTGTCCTTGGGTGCTTCTTCGATAGGTACCCAAACAACTTCAAATTCTTTTTCGTAAACGCCTGCCATAAAATCGTTATCGAAGGCGCGTGTGCCGTCCTTAGCATAAGCCTTTGCAATGCCATCATATACGGTTTTAGAGCCTGCAATAATTACCTTATAACCGCCACGGAACCACAAAAGTGATTTTACAATACGTTCAATCATATCAATGTTTTCTTGGTCCTTACCACTACCTTCGGGGAAAACGACTGTTTCAAAGGTAGAAATGTAACCGTTATTACGCTCAATACCAATTATAAGCTTTTCACCGCCCGCTGCAGTAGCATCGGCAATAAAATCACGGTATACAACCGACATAGGCATAAAGTCGGGGTCAAGTTTAGCATTAAATTTAAGTTTCATATCTTATTTCTCCTCCAATAATGGTTTTAAGTATATTAAAATCACCGTCGGTGATAATAATATCAGCATCCTTACCTGCGTCTAATGAGCCCTTACGGTCATCTACACCGATAGCACGTGCAGGGGCAAGGCTTGCAGCCGAAACAATTTTCCAAAACGGCAAATCGGTATTATCCCTAAAGTTTTTAATAGCGTTGTTAAGTTTTAACACGCTGCCCGCAATTGTACCGTCTTCCAAAAGGCACTGAATACCCTTAACAATAATCGGTTGACCGCCCAAGGTATATTCACCGTCAGGCATACCACCGGCACGGGTACAATCGGTTATAAGCACCAGGTTATCACCCTTAATACGTGCGATAAGCTCGAAAAGACCTTTATGTACGTGGAAGGTATCGGCAATAAGCTCTGTAGTAACGTTTTCTAAAAGAGCCGCACCAACAACACCGGGGTTGCGGTGGTGAAGCGGTGTTTGTGCATTGAAAAGGTGGGTTATGTGTGAAGCACCTGCCTCGATACCTGCCATTGACTGCTCAAAGGTAGCATCACTATGACCGATAGAAACCCTAACATTGCATTTTTCACAAATTTCTTTTATAGCTTCACAGCCGTTTTCCATTTCAGGTGCCATAGTTGCAACCGAAATTATATCAGCATTATCAATAATAAACTGTGCGTCAGGCTTTTTAATGTGCTCGCCTGCCTGTGCGCCCTTTTTGTTGGGGTTAATATAAGGGCCTTCAAGATTTACGCCTAAGATTTCAGCACCCTGCCAGGTTTTGCTTTGTTCTTTAAGTGAACGCACAACCTCCAAAGCAGTATTAATTTCTTCACTTGACACAGTCATAGTGGTAGGGCACCAAGAGGTAACACCGTTTTTCATAATACCGTTTGCCATTTTAAAAATACCGTCTGCCTTACCGTCGGAGGTATCCTCACCTAAATAGCCGTGAATATGAATATCCACAAGACCGGGAGCAACCCATCCGCCGTTTGCGTCAATTACTTCGGCACCTGCGGGAATTTCTTCCACAGCTGTAAACCCGCAAATTTTGTTATCATACGCCAAAACAACATTTTCTAAAATCCCGTCAGGCAAAATATACTTACCGTTTTTAATATATTTCATAATCACATATACCTCCCATTCTATTTCAAGTATAACATTTTCTACTTTGAATACAATATGATAATCGTGAAATTTTATATATAATCTAATATTTTGTTTACTTTTATTACCATATTTGGTATAATAACTTTAACTTATAAAGGAAGTGATTTTTTATGTATTATATTGGTGTAGACTTGGGCGGCACAAATATTGCCGTTGGTCTTTTAGATGAAAACTTCAAAATTATTGCAAAGGAAAAATGCTCTACAAAAACCGAACGCGATATAAGCGAAATTATGGACGATATGGGCAACCTTTGCAAATTACTTATGGATAAAAATAACCTTACAACCGATGATATTGCATATATCGGTATAGCAACACCCGGCTCGGTTAACCCCGCAGCAGGCATAGTTATTTATTCCAACAATGTAAAGATGGAAAATTACCCCATATCAGCCGAACTTTCAGCCCGTACAGGTGTTAAAAAGGTTTTGGTTGAAAACGACGCTAATGCCGCAGCATTAGGCGAAGCACTTATGGGTGCAGGCAAAGGTAACGATAATGTTATTATGATAACCCTTGGCACAGGTGTTGGCGGGGGTATTGTTATTAACCGAAAGCTTTACTCGGGCTTTAACTATTCCGGCGGTGAGCTTGGTCACATTGTTATTGAAACCAACGGTCGCACTTGTAGCTGCGGTCGAAAAGGCTGTTGGGAAGCATACAGTTCGGCAACAGGCCTTAAAAATATGACCAAGGACAAAATGCTTGCAACCAAAGACACTATTATGTGGGAAATGGTTGAAAACAACCTTGAAAATGTTAGCGGTCGCACTGCTTTTGATGCCGCTAAAAAAGGCGACAAAGCAGGCAAAGAGGTTGTGGATGAATATATTTCTTACCTTGCTTGCGGTATTGCAAATATGATTAACATTTTCCAACCCAACGTGCTTTGCATTGGCGGCGGTGTTTGTGGCGAGGGTGACTATCTCTTAAAGCCCCTTATCGAGCTTGAAAGAAGTCAGGAATACGGCAACAAGCAGCGTACCGAATTTACCGAAATTAAAATTGCCGAGCTTGGCAACGATGCAGGCATTATCGGCGCAGGTCTTTTGGGACAGTAAAATTTTTAAATAATTAAGAGGTCACTTTTCGAGGCGCACTCCATAAGAACATGTCCTCAGTTATATTCGCCTGACGGCGAGTAATATTGTCCTTCAGACAGTTGAAGGGGCGAATATAATATTACTGAAATCGTTAGTTTTCAAAGACACTTTCACATAGAAAGTGTCTTTTTCATTACAAAAGAAAATAGGAGAACACTTCTTTATGAAGTGTCTCCCATTGGATCGGTCTTTCTGTTTAAAATTCTTCAATTTTCACACAGCTAGTTAACAAGTCAGTATATTGTAACGAATAGCTTACCGGTCTTTCAATATCAATTTGTTCAATCATAAAAATATGCGGATAAACTCCCTTTATAACACAAACAGCGTTTTCTAAATGAATTCGCGGATGCGAAAGTATGATTGAAACGTGAATTTCATTTCCTTCTAAAAACAATTCGTTAATTCTGGCTTTAATCCTTTCCATTGCGGTCATTAAAACATATCCTCCTTTTACCATTTTGACAGAGAGATGTCCAAACGATAAACCGACCGATATATCTTAATGTGTTATATCCGTTGGAAAGCACTCCCGTGGCATTTTATTGCCACTTAATTATAACATAACTTTTTTAAAATTTCATATGTTTTTTTATTTTTTCATTACAATTTTATAAAGTTCCTCCGCCGCCAAGCGCACCTTTGCAACGCTTACCGATTTATCCTTAGGGAAACAATAATAAAGCACCTTGCCGTTACCGATACAAACCATATCGCCGATTTCATACCAATAATAGTCGGAATAAAGCGAATACGAAAGCTCGGGCGCTTGGGTGTAATTTATTTTACCGTCACAGCCTGTTAAGGCAAAGCCGTTTTCGTCGTGTATAAGGTGACCGCTACCAACGTTATAAATTGCTTTCATATCAGTAAGCATATAAATATCAACGTCACAGTCAAGCAGGTATTTACCCTCAAGTAATTCCTTGCGTACCTCTTGTCTTTCATAATTATACCAGTCGGGTATATGCGAAAATTCGGTTTCGCCGTTTGTGGCTTTCATAAAACCGTATTCTGTGAGTTCCCAAACCTTGCCGCAAGCCTTACAGGTAAGGGTTGTCCCCTCGCCTACCGTTTGTCCCTCAGCCTGACAGTGTGGGCATTTATATAAAACACGGTGCAAATAATCTGCCCTGAATTTTTCGCTAATTTTAATTCGGTTTTCCTGTTGCCACTTAAAATTATCGAATTTAAACTTTTCACCAATAATTTCATTTATTTCATTATGTGAAAGAGTTTCTATTTGATCTGGGGTTAAAATACATTCAACCTCGGCTGAAATTTTAACATTGCGTCTTTGAAGGTTATTGTAAAGCGGCTGATGTGAAAACGCCCCCTTGGTTGTTATCATAACAACAGGTACGCCAAGCTTTTTAACAAGCTTACCTAGGCTTTCAGGCAGAGTGGTTGCCGTACCATCAAAGCTATAGCTTGCTTCTGGGTACATTAAAACCGAAATTTTATTTTTTCTTATACTGTGAAAAATATCTCGCACCAAAACACTGTCGCTTACAAACTTTTGGGTTGGGATACAACCAATAGTTTTCATTAAAAGGTTTTTGCCTACAAACCCGTCGGACGTCATAATAATGCTGTATCTTTTAGGCCATAAGATTGTTGAGGCGATTTGCAGGTCAATAAATGCCGAATGGTTCATAAGGTAAAGACAGGGCTGCTTTTTTGAAATCTTGTCCATATTCTTTTTAGTATATTTAAAGCCACGCGGTAAAAGTGTAAAATACGATAAAACCCTTATAAGCGTTTGCATAACAAAAAACGGCTTAATAGGTTTTTTGTGGTTTTTTTCCACCCTTTTTATCGCCTCGTCATAGGTTTTAACCTTAACAGTTGTTTTCATAGCTTTAACCCCTTAAAACTTTGTTAGTTATAATATACCATTTTACGACAGCTTTTTCAAGTAAATAAGATATCTACCCACACGAGAGTACCCAATTTAACTGTAGAGTTTATTTATGATGTATTAGAGTGTAAAAACTTTTAGTTTGTGGCATAATTATACCAAACACATAAAAAGGAATTAGGTATTTTATGAACTACAAAATTGTTGCCGATTCTTCGGCAGATAAAATCAACATAACAGGCGTACCCACCGCATCTGCACCGCTTAAAATTATCACAAGTGAACAGGAATTTATTGACAACGACAATCTAAACGCCGATGAAATGGTGGCGTATTTAAAGAACTATTCAGGCAAATCATCCACCGCCTGCCCAGGCGTTAACGACTGGCTTACCGAATTCGGCAACAGCGAAAATATTTTTTGCATAACAATTTCTTCCAACCTTTCGGGCAGCTTTAATTCGGCTTGTCTTGCCGCAAGCGAATATGAAACACAGCACCCCGACCGCAACGTTTTTGTTATTGACTCGCTTTCAACAGGCGGCGAAATGCAGCTAATTATTGAAAGGCTTGAAGAATTAATTTTAAGCGGTATTTCTTTTGATGAAATTTGCAAAAAAATAACCGAATACCAACAAAGCACAGGGCTTTTATTTATGCTTCGGTCACTTAAAAACCTAGCCAATAACGGACGTGTAAGTCACGCAGTTGCAAAAATTTCGGGCATTTTGGGTATTAGAATAATTGGTCTTGCAAGTGATGAAGGCCGCCTTGACATAACCGATAAAAGCCGAGGTGATAAAAAGGCGCTTGCATCCATTATTGAACGAATGAAAACGGCAGGCTGTAAAAACGGCAAAATTAGAATATCGCACTGCCAAAACGAAGAATTTGCCGAAACGCTAAAAAACGAATTTGAAAAAGCGTTTAATACAACCGATATTAAAATCTGCAAAACAGGTGGGCTTTGCAGCTTTTATGCTGAAAACGGCGGTATTATAATTGGGTTTGAAAAATAAATTGGGGTTTATAGGGCAAATGCATTTTGAAATTATGGTAGAACCGATGCCTCCCTACGAGAGGGAGTTGGATTTTTGCAAAGCAAAAAGGCGGAAGGAGAAAACGCTTTGAAGTATAAATTTCATTGTTTGCGCTCTCCCTCAGTCAACTCCGTTGACAGCTCCTTCCCAGAGGGAGCCAATGTTATACAAATCTAACATCCCTACAAACTATAATTTGAAATAGAACACATAAAAAATGCGTGGTGATAACACCACGCATTTTGATTTTTTTATAAACCGTTATTTAAACAAGCCAACAATTAAATCAATACCCGTCTTACCGTCGGTATATTCAAAAGTTAAAAGACCGTAAATCAAAATTACTAGCACGAAAATAGGCAAAATAAACTGCATATAGATGCGCATCCAATTTTGTACCTTGGCACCCTTACCTGTGTTTGCTTCTTCCCTAAAGTTCTTCCAACCCCAACCGAATTTCCAAGTGCAAAAAACGATGAAGATAATAGCACCGACAGGAAGTAAAATAAAGTTAACAATAAAATCTTCTAAATCGAGGAAGTTTGTGCCCGCCTTAAATGGAACAAAGCCCGACAAAACGTTAAAGCCAAGCGCACAAGGTAACGATAACACAAAGAGTAAAATACCGTTAATAAGACAAGCTTTTTTACGGCTCCACTTAAACATATCCATACTGCAGGCAATAATGTTTTCGAAAACCGCAATAACGGTTGAAAGCGCCGCAAAGGACATAAACACGAAGAAAAGTGTGCCCCAAATTCTGCCGCCGGGCAAATTGTTGAACACGTTGGGAAGTGTAATGAAGATGAGGTTAGGACCTGCATCAACAGGAATATTGTAAGCAAAAGCAGCGGGGAAAATAATAAGACCCGATGTAAATGCCACAAATGTGTCAAGTGAAGCAACGTTGATAGCTTCGCCTAAAAGTGAACGTTTTTTATCAAGATAACTACCAAAAATAGCCATTGAACCTATACCAAGCGACAATGTAAAGAAGGCCTGATTCATAGCGCCAACCACAACAGAGCCGGGGTTGTTGTTTATAAACTTGTTCCAGTCAGGCAATAAATAGAACTTAAGACCTGCATTGCCACCCTTAAGGAAGCAGCTATTAATTGCAAGTACAACCATAATTGCAAGCAAAGCAAGCATTAAATATTTACTTACCTTTTCAACACCCTTGTTTACACCCAAAGCGCAAACGCCAATACCAATTATTACGGCAATTGCCATAAACAGCACCATTTGCAACGGGCTTGAAACCATCTCACCAAAAATATTGGGTACGGTTTCAGGTGTGGTGCCAACAAATTTACCGCTTGCCATTTTAACGAAGTAGTTAATCATCCAACCGGTAACGGTGGTGTAAAACATCATTAAAATGTAGTTGCCCGCAAAAGCGGCATAACCGTGCCAATGCCATTTTGAACCTTTGGGTTCTAACTGCTTGTACATTGCGGCAGGGCTTTTTTGTGAAGCACGACCGAGGGCAAATTCCATTGTCATAACAGGAAGACCCATAACAATTAAAAAGAACAAATAAATAAGTACAAAAATTGCGCCACCGTATTGACCAACCATCCACGGGAATTTCCAAACGTTACCAATACCTATGGCACAGCCGGCGCTGAGCAATATAAAGCCCAGACGGCTTGAAAGCTTTTCTCTCTCCATAAATAACCTCCTAAGGTTTTATTTAAGATAACTATACCACATATATCTTTTTTATACAAGATAAAATTTTTACTTGATTTTTTAAAATCTTTTTGGTATACTATTATGGCATTAATAAAATGTACGCAGAGATGGCTGAGCTGGTCTAAGGCGCACGATTGGAAATCGTGTGTGTACTAATAATACACCGAGGGTTCGAATCCCTCTCTCTGCGCCAAACACAAAGCACCCTTTGGGGTGCTTTTTTTGTTTGGCGCAATGAAGCGCACCTGACGGTGCTAATGAAGAATGAAGTCGCCTTCGGCTATGAAGCGTGCCTACGGCACATTAAGAAGTGATGAGTGCGCTTCGCTTCATATTGGCGAAGCCAATGCTTCATTTTTCATTGAAACATCTTAAATATTATGCTATAATTTATTCAAAGGTGATACTTATGAAAAACCAAAACATTTGGGATAAAGCGCAATCTGTAAAACTTAATGTATCTGAAAACATATCCCCGATATTCAATATTTATTTCGATAAGAAAATACCGCAGGAAACCCAAGACGAACTGCTTAGTTTTGTAAATTGGGTTGAAAACAACTACGCTATCCCCATAACCTTATGGGTTGATTTTGAATATAAACATTATTTAATCACCCGTGACGGAAAAAGAGTAGGATATTTGTTTTATTGGTCCGATTTTTCCAATTACCCCAATTTCAATAACGAAAACGATATTCCATATATCCGTCTTCCCGTTAGGACAGAGCAAAGTTCTATTGAAGAGATACTATTTTCTTTTATTGAAGCCATTTTTGATTATTACGCGTGGATATGTAACGAAATTCACGAAGATTATATATTAAACGAAACCGGTGCAGAAGAAATACTTCAAAAGTATTTGCAATTTAAAAACATTTAATAGAGGTCTTTAAATGATAAGCTACATATACCTTACCCTTTGCTTTGTGCTGCCGTGCTTTGCTTGGCAACTTTTTAATAAAAAGAAAATTAAAACGACAAACCACGCCACCCGCCATATTGTCTGGACCGTTATTTTCTGGCTATACTGCGCTTTAGCGCTACACGAGGCGGGCATTGGCACATTGTGGGATATTATTTATTATAAAGAAATAATGGGTGGCATAAACCTTACACCCCTTTCATTAAACCCACGGCTTACACAATTATTAAATATTTTTATGTTCATACCGCTTGGCTTTTTATTACCGCTTATTTGGGAACGGTTTAGAAGCTTTTATAGGGTAATTTTTACCGGCTATGGTTTTTCGCTTTTAATTGAAATACTGCAATTATTTAACCACCGAATTTCCGATATTGACGATTTAATAATGAACACCGTCGGCACCTGCATTGGTTACTTGATTTGGGTTGTTTTTAAATTTGTTTTTTACAGAAAAAGAAAAACCGCTACCGAATTTTCAAAGCGTGAGCCGATAATTTATCTACTTTTAGGCGTTATGGGAATATTCTTTCTCTTTAATTGGCGACTTTTGTAAACCTAAAGTTGCGAAATTGACTACCGATTTTGGTGGCGCAACTGCTTATTATCTGCTATAATATCCTTGTAAAAAAGGAAAGGACGATGTTTATGAATAACAGCATTGGCGAAAAATTATATACCCACCGCAAAAATGCGGGACTTTCGCAAGAAGAACTTGCCGAAAAAATTGGTGTATCACGCCAAGCGGTAAGTAAATGGGAAAGAGACGAGAGCTCACCCGATACCAATAACCTTATTACACTAGCCAAGCTCTATAATATTTCACTTGATGATTTGGTTTTAGGTGAAACTACATCCAAGCAAGAAGAAGCACCCACTAATGATAAAGTTGATATTTCCCCTGCGGGTATTCAGGTTGAAAGTCACACAGGTGATAAAGTTAATATAAATTGGAAAGGCATTCACGTTGACACCAAAGACACAAACGTACATATTGACAAAGACGGTGTAAATGTGACCGAAAACGGCCATATCGTTTTTCCAAAAAAGCCGATTGATTCCCGCGCTTATCGATTTTTTAAGCGTTTCCCATACCCCATTGTAACCGTTATTGCATATCTTTTATTTGGCTGTTTTGAAATTTTAGGCGGTTGGGGGCTTGGTTGGTTAATTTTCTTAACCATACCGCTTTATTACACCCTTATTGATGCTATTGCCCGTAAAAACGCAGGCGAATTCGCTTACCCCGTGCTTGTGGTAATGGTTTATATGTATATCGGTATGGTAAACGAACTTTGGCACCCAGGTTGGATAATATTTTTAACCATTCCCCTTTACTATTTTCTTGCCGATTTTATTAAAAGGCTGTGTAAGAAAAACAAATAAATTGGGGTTTATCGGGCTAAAGCCCTAAAGAATAAAGAAAAAAGAAGAAATAATAAAAATGTGCCGTGCAACGCACGGCGTTATATATATCGTTTCGCTTCGCGAAACACCAATTTTATTCTTTATTCTTTCTTATTTATTATTTAATCGCGTAAGCGATAAACTATAATTTGAAATACTAAAAAAACACCTGATTACTCAGGTGTTTTTTTGTGTTTTAAGTATTCTTTTAATAAACCAAATACAAAACGGAATAGATGTTAAAAATGTTAAAATATCCGCTATTGGTTGGGTAATAAGCACACCGTCCATTTTAAAGAAAATTGGTAAGGTTAAAATTAGCGGTATGAAATACACACCCTGTCGGCAAGACGCCAAAAAGGTTGCACCCTTTACAAAGCCAAGTGACTGATACATCATATTAACGTAAGACGAAAATCCCAAAAATGGCAATGCTATACTGTGCATAAGCAAAAGCCTTGCGCCGATTCTTACAACCTCGGGGTTTTCAGCACCAAAAAGATTCATAACACCGGTTGGTACTGTCGCACAAAGTATTGCACCAAAGCCTGCCGCGCATGAGCCGAAAATTGTTGCGACAACAAACACCTTTTTAACACGGTCAAGCCGTTTTGCGCCATAGTTATAACCTGCAATGGGTTGAAAGCCTTGTCCAACACCCAAAACGATGGAACGAAGGAAAATATAAACCTTGTTAGCAAGGCTTACTGCGGCAACAGCGGCATCACCGTAAATTTTAACCCTTACATTAAGTAGTGTGGTTGCAACACTGCCAAGCCCTTGACGGAATACAGTAGGTGCACCCGTTTTAATAATCAGCCAATAATCTTTAAAACTGTGGCTTAAATACTTAGGCGAAAGTTTAATAACACTCTTACCAAAAATATAAAACGACAATGCCATTGAAAAGCTAATAGTTTGGCTAATAGCTGTGGCAATAGCCGCACCCCTTACCCCAAGGTCGAAAACAAAAATAAAGATTGGGTCTAGCGCCATATTAATAAGACCGCCCGCAATACCAACAAGCATTGAAAAGGTAGCTCGTCCTTCGGCACGAAGTAAAGGTCCTAGTACAAAAGACGTGCACATTAAAGGTGCCGCCAATAAAATAACAAAAGCGTAGTCGCGCGCATATGGCAAAATGGTTTTGGTAGCACCGATAAGCAGTAACAACGGGTCTAACGTGATAAGGCAAATTATCGCAATCAAAAACCCTAAAATAAAGCCCATTAATACCGCACTTGAAGCGTAGCGGTTAGCCGATTCGTTATCCTTTTCACCAAGTTTGCGCGAAACAATGCTGCTGCCACCCATTGAAACGCCAAAACCTACTGACTGTATAATTGACTGTATTGAAAAAACGATACCCACACCACCGATAGCACTTTCGCCGAGACTTGTTACAAAATATGTGTCTGCCATATTATAAATGGAGGTAAGCAACATATTTGCAACCGACGGAAGCGACAACGACACTAAAAGCCGAGTTATCGGGGTTTCGGTCATTTTTTTATGTTGTAATTCACTTGTAATGGTTTTCATAATATTATCCTATATATTCAAAGCGTTTAAAGGTTTTGCCGTCACGGGTAATTTCCTCATCCCACATTGAAAGTGGTCTTACCCAAATTTGCCTATCGCCGTAAAGGGCTTTATACACCACCATTTTTTCCAAAGTTTCACTATTATTAGCAATAGCCAAAACCTCGTATTCATTACCCTTAAAATGACGGTATTTTCCTAACTTCATTTTCAAAACTTCCTTTAAACAAAGCCACCCAAAAGGGTGGCTTATATTTATTCATTACATCTGCAACGTGCGAAAAGCGCCGTAAATATTGCGGCAAGCAATAAAA
>JAGAPJ010000040.1 GCA_017623315.1 Clostridia bacterium
AAACGGTAAAAATCCTTAATACAGTCAAGATAACCGTGTCCGTATCCAAAAAAGTAAACATCAACTGAGTCGGCATTTCTTTTTTCAAACCAACCGTTTTCAGACAAAAGATAGCTTTCACTATCATCTACAACGGTGTACCCGCTTCTTGAGCAAACACCGTCTTCCAGCTCGGTTTCGCCGTTTATTTTATCCAAAGTGCAGGCTGTACCCTTAAGCTGTTCGGGTATTGTTCCCCACTTCCACTGATTACCGTATTTTTTAAGCTCAATAGAAATGGTTTTTTCATTAAATACATTATCGGGAAGGTATTTAAGCCTCAAATAATCGGTTTCAATCGTTAAATATTCATCCCTTAAAACCGAAAAATCGGTTTTGGGAAAGTTGCGGTTGAACGCAAACTGAGAAGCCTTATCCGTAAATTCACCCGATAAGGCATATTCAAGTCTTATAAGTCTATCGGTTAAAACCGTAAATCTGGCATTTCCACAAACAACAATATTTTCATTATTTGCTTTACCGTTTGTTTCCCATTTGAAGCGATTATATTCCATAAATAACTCCTAAACCAAAAAACGTATATCAGCCTTGCTGCTTAATGTAAAATTTGTTAATTTTAACACTTTCGGGAAATTCAAAGCTGAAGGTGTGATATTTTCCACTTAATTTATACTGACGGATAAATCTGCCCGTGTCATTACCGCTGACCGACAGAGAAACAATGTGATGGTCGCATACCCTAAGGGTAACGGGATACTGAGCAAGTGAATCGGCTGCACATTCGGTTTCAAACACAAAAATGCACTTTTTGTCGGGATTATAGTTTAATTCATAGCCCTCGCCTGACACTATGTTTTCAATAACCGCCACCGTTTCAAGCTGTGATTCATCAACACCGGTAAATTCAGGCTTTTTACAGCCGCCAAGCACAAACTTTTTAAAGGTTGGCGATTTTAAAATATACCTAAGTAAATTTTTTGCACAATACTGAAGGTCACCTCTTGTAACATAGCCTTCTTCAATACCGGTGTACAAATTATGCAGTTTTTCTTCAACCGAGCCCCAAACCATATAAATATCGTTATGGGCCCGTATCATAGCCTTTAAATTTTCCTTACTGCCCGCTTTATCCTTGCAGTTGCACAGTGCCCACCAGTCAGTCATAACAAAGCCTGTATAACCCCATTCCTTGCGAAGTACGGTTGTTGTAAGGTCATAGTTTGAGGCACTGTAATAATTGTTTATAGGGTTATAAGAGGTCATAATAGCAGTAGCATTTCCCTCTTTAACCGCTATTTCGTAGCCTTTAAGATAAATTTCTCTAAGCGCTCTTTCGGACACCACCGCATTAACTGAGTTTCGCGCAAATTCCTGATTATTACAGCTAAAATGCTTTATTGTGGTTGTACAACCCGATTTTGCAATACCGCGGCTTTGTGCTGCGGCAATTTTACCTGAAAGTAACGGGTCTTCTGAAAAATATTCAAAGTTTCGGCCACAAAGCGGATGACGGTGAATATTCATACCAGGACCTAAAAGCGCATCGATGTTGTATGCAAAAAGTTCTATTCCCTCAAGCTCGAAAATTTGCTCGGCAAGCTCATCATCAAAGGAAGCTGCAAACACATATCCGTTTGGAAGCGATGTGCTTTTTAAGTCGGCACCTATTCTAATGCCCGAAGGTCCGTCAGTAACACAGCAAACCGGTATACCAAGATTCAAAAGCGAATCTGTAACACCACCAAAGGCACCGCCTGTGCCGGGGGTTACCTTTGGACTGTTCATGCCTTCACCACAAACAATTGCCGCTAAATCATTATCACTCATTTGAGCAATAAATTCTTCCATCGTATTCTTGCCGTCGGAAACGTCAATTAGTTTAATTCCCTTATCGCCTGTAAAGGCAATTTCCTTTGGTCTGCGGTCATTTATTCTTTCATCAAGGTCAAATTTCCTAAGCGGTGCTATTTCTTTAATCAGCATCCTATTACCTTTAGAATCAACCACCGCCGTAAAACGCTTGAATTCCTTTTCGGGCGGCATAATTTGTTCCAATTTTTGTGTAACAACAGTTTGTGCCATATTATATGTAAACACACATTTACTGCTTCTTACATCGGTACCGCAGTAAATATCATAATCGCCCGCTTCTAAAACATAGCAAAATTCATTGCCCGTAACACCGCCGTCATCATAAGAAGCCATTTGCTTAACATCAAAAGTAATTTCTAATACCTCTGTTTCATTCGGCTG
>JAGAPJ010000041.1 GCA_017623315.1 Clostridia bacterium
GAGAGACGAGTCCGTCAGACCAACCGCAAGTTTGGTGGATGAGGAGAATATTGTTAAGAAGGTGTTTTAATGCTCTCCTCATCCGTCTCCTAACGGCGCCACCTTTTTTCTCCGAAAACAGGAACCCTTTTGTCGCTATGCGACATTTCCCCTAACAGGGGAATAACCGTTGGGGAAGGCTTGCGGGCGAACACAGTTCGCCCCTACGAATATGCAATCTGATTTGTACTTTAATTCCGAATTACGCATTACGAATTCCGAATTTCGCGTCAGCGATAAACCCCAATTTAACCTTTAATTTAAAATCCTTGCATTTTTTCATTTAATTTTGTATAATAATTAAAGTTTGAAGAGGAAGTGAAAAAATGCGGACAATTTATATTGTACTTACCAAAAGCGGTACGTACCTTTCAAAATTTATTCGTACGGTAACAAAGGCAAATTATACCCACGCTTCTATGTCTTTTGAGGATGCACTGCAACCGCTTTACAGCTTTTCGCGTTTCCAAGCCTTTCCACCCTTGCCGGCCGGTCTTAATAACGAGTCATTTGACAATGGCGTTTATAAAAAATATCCGCATATTCCTTGCGCAGTTTATAAAATTGAGGTTGAGGAAGAAATTTATCAAAAAGCAAAAAGCGAAGTTGAAAAAATGCTTGAAAATGCCAACTATTATCGCTTTAATATTATAGGACTTTGGCTTTGCGGTTGCCGTATTCCTTTAACCCGCAAGAGATATTATTTTTGTTCGCAGTTTGTGAGTGAAATTCTTAAAAATTCAAATGCTCTTGAGCTTCCCCACCGCCCGTCACTAATGCGCCCAAGCGATTATACTAAAATCGAAAATTTAGAGTGTGTTTTTGAAGGCCAACTTAACGAGTTAAAGGAGCAATTAAATACATACAACAAAATTATAGCATAAAAAATGACTTGGCATACGCTAAGTCATTTTTCTATTTCATATTCTTTTTGGCTATAAACCGAAATTATATAATCTTCAAAAACAACGGTTTTAATCGGCAGCTTTAATACGTTTACGCTGTCAAGCCCACCCGAAAGACCTGTGCCTTTATGCTTTAAATAGGCTTCCTTCTTGGTCCAAATTTCAAAAAAGCGGCGGTCGCTGTCTTTTTCAGTTATGTAATCAATTTCTTCTTTTAAAAAACGTCTTGTAACCCTTAAATCTGCTTTCCTTAGCTTTTCGGCATCTATTCCCACTTCACAATCGCCCAAAGCAATTACAGTAAGTCCATCCGTATGGGAAACACTAAAAAACAAATCGGGAATATTTTTAAAGTACGGCTTTCCCTTTTCAGTTTTAGCTATTTCAGTGTTATTATATTTTTCGGCGGCTTTTTGATGTAAAACGGCGTAATGGTCACATTCGCCCTTAAATATACAAATCTTATTCATATTATTATTATATAGTATAAACATTATTTTTGCAATATCATAAAAAACTATTGACAAAACGGGGTGGTTGGTGCGATAATAGATGTGATAATAGGACAATGGATTTATTGTGTCCTGTTAATTCTAATTAAAGGTGATGCAAATGCGTGTTATAACCGGTATTGCTCGGGGTAAGCGCCTCACAGCACCGGACGGAAGCGACGTTCGCCCCACCTCCGACAAGGTTAAAGAGGCTTTGTTCAGCGCCCTTCAGTTTGATATTGAAGGGCGACGTGTTCTCGATTTATTTGCTGGCTCGGGTCAGCTTGGTATTGAAGCCTTAAGCCGAGGTGCTAAAAGCTGTGTTTTTGTTGATAACAGCCGTGCTTCAATTAATCTTGTTAAAAAGAATTTGGAAATTACAGGTCTTGAAAACTTTGCAAAGGTAATTCAAAGTGACTTTTTGTCCTTTGCGGCAACGAGCCGTGACACCTTTGATATTGTATTTTTAGACCCACCCTATGCAGCAGGTCTTTTAACCGATGCAATTAAAGCCGTGCTACCGCTTATGAGCGATTACGGTATGATTGTATGCGAATATCCGCCCGAGGTTTCAATACCGGAAGAAATTGGCGGTTTTTCGGTTTACCGCACCTACCGTTACGGAAAAATTAACGCTGCAATTTACCGAAAGGGGCTTTAATTTATGAAAAACGGTATTGCCATTTGCCCCGGTAGCTTTGACCCTGTTACAAACGGTCATCTTGATATTATTACCCGCGCGGCAAATATGTTTGATAAGGTTATTGTTGTAGTCGCGCATAATTCGGCTAAAAACTATTGCTTTTCACCCGATGAACGCGTAGCAATGATTAAAAAATGTATACCTTATCTTCAAAATATTGAGGTTGTGCATTATGACGGCTTATTAGCTGACTATGCTGCCACACGCGGTGCCACCGCAATTATTAAAGGACTTCGTGCCATGTCGGACTTTGAATATGAATTCCAAATGGCATTAGCAAATAAGAAGTTGAATCCTAGCGTTGAAACCCTGTTTTTAACCACTGCTTCGCAAAATATGTACCTATCCTCTAGCATGGTTAAGCAAATTGCTTCAATGAATGGTGATATTTCAGGCTTTGTGCCCGAAGTTATTAAGCAGGACATTATCGACAGGATAAATTCAAAAAAATAATACCTTAAAGGTTTATGGAGGAAGAAAAAATGACACTTGACGAATTACTTGAACAGTTTGATGAGGTTATCGACAGCGGTATTAAAATCCCCGGCAAAAAAACTGTTGTTGACATTGAAAAATTAAGAGCAGTTGTTGACGATATCCGTCTTAACATCCCTGCTGAAATTAAGCAGGCAAAGGGCATTGTTGCTGACCGTGCCGAAATTATCACTACTGCTAAGCGCGAAGCTGATGCTATTATCCGCAATGCTGAAGAAAAAGCAAAAGCAATGGTAGCACAGGAAGAAATCGTTAAGCTTTCACAGCAAAAGGCTGCTGAAATTATTGCTAACGCACAGGGCAAGAGCCGCGAAATGCGCAAAGCCGCACAGGACTTTGTTGACGATATTATGCGCCGTGCTGACGAAGGTCTTACCGCTAACCTTGGCGAAGTTCGTAAGACCCGCGCCGCTTTAAAACAGCAAATCCCCGCCGTTAACGAATAATAAGTTTTCGGTTTATATTTAATATTTTAAATGCTTTGACGGAGAAAGTGATAACCGCCACAATTCTTTTAGCGAGCAGAGGTTGGTGAAAGCTCTGCAGTTTTGGGTTATCTAGATCACTCCTGAGCAGACGGCTGAATTTTAGTAGGCTTAGTCCGGTTGTTTTCCGTTATAAAAACCGTGAATGTTAGTTCTTCGTAATAGGTGGTTATAAAGTGTTTATGCCCTTTATCCTATTGTGGATAGAGGGCATTTTTATTTTGGAAGGAGTAGATGAAGTGTATAAAAACATTTCACCCAACGTTAATTTCGTTGAAGAGGAAAAGAAAATTAAACAGTTTTGGGACGATAATGAAATTTTTCTAAAAAGCATTATCGAAAAACAGGATAACGAGCCTTACGTATTTTACGACGGTCCACCAACCGCTAACGGTAAACCCCATATAGGTCACGTTCTTACCCGTGTAATTAAGGATATGATTCCCCGCTACCGCACAATGAAGGGTTATATGGTACCCCGTAAGGCTGGTTGGGACACACACGGTCTTCCCGTTGAATTGGAAGTTGAAAAGCTTTTGGGTCTTGACGGTAAGGAGCAGATTGAAGAATACGGTCTTGACCCATTTATCGGTCACTGTAAGGAAAGTGTTTGGAAGTATAAGGGTATGTGGGAGGATTTCTCAAAAACCGTTGGCTTTTGGGCTGATATGGATGACCCTTATGTTACCTATGACAATAATTTTATTGAATCTGAATGGTGGGCATTAAAGCAAATATTTGACAAAGGTCTTTTATATAAAGGCTTTAAGATTGTTCCCTACTGCCCCCGTTGCGGTACTCCCCTTTCCTCACACGAAGTGGCACAGGGCTATAAAAACGTTAAGGAACGCAGCGCAGTTGTACGCTTCAAGGTTAAGGGCGAGGACGCTTACTTCCTTGCTTGGACAACTACCCCTTGGACACTTCCTTCAAACGTTGCACTTTGCGTAAACCCTGTTGATACCTACTGCAAGGTTAAGGCGGCTGACGGCTTTACCTATTATATGGCTAAGGAACTTTTGGATAAAGTTCTCGGTAAGCTTGCAACCGAGGAAACCCCCGCTTATGAAATTATAAGCGAATTTGAGGGTAAAAAACTTGAATACACCGAATACGAACCCCTCTTTGACTTTGCAGCACCCGTTTGCGAAAAGCAACACAAAAAGGCTTTCTTTATTACTTGTGACAGCTACGTTACAATGAGCGACGGTACAGGTATAGTTCACATTGCGCCCGCATTTGGTGAAGACGACTCGAAGGTTGGCAGAAAGTACGATTTGCCATTTGTTCAGTTTGTAAACGGCAAGGGTGAATTAACCGAAGAAACCCCATATGCCGGCAAATTTGTTAAGGATGCTGACGTATTAGTTCTTACCGACCTTGAAAAAGCAAACCTTTTATTTGATGCGCCTAAGTTTGAACACGATTATCCTTTCTGCTGGCGTTGCGATACTCCCCTTATCTACTACGCACGTGAATCTTGGTTTATTAAGATGACCGACGTTAAGGAACAGCTTATTGCAAACAACAACACTATTAACTGGATTCCTGAAAGCATTGGTAAGGGTCGTTTTGGCGACTGGCTTCAAAACGTTCAAGACTGGGGTATTTCACGTAACAGATATTGGGGTACTCCCCTTAATATTTGGACCTGCGAATGTGGTCACATGCATTCTATCGGCAGTATTGAAGAGCTTAAATCAATGTCTGACAACTGCCCCGACGATATCGAGCTTCACCGCCCATACATTGATGCAGTAACCATTAAGTGCCCTCACTGCGGTAAGGAAATGCACCGTGTACCCGAGGTTATTGACTGCTGGTTTGACTCGGGCTCAATGCCTTTTGCACAGCATCATTATCCCTTTGAAAATAAGGACTTATTTGAAGCGCAGTTCCCTGCTGACTTTATTTCAGAAGCAGTTGACCAAACACGCGGTTGGTTCTATTCACTTTTGGCAATTTCAACCCTTATCTTTGACAAGGCACCCTTTAAGAACGTTATCGTTTTAGGTCACGTTCAGGACGAAAACGGTCAAAAGATGAGTAAATCAAAGGGCAACGCAGTTGACCCGTTTGATGCACTCCAGAGCTACGGTGCTGACGCTATCCGTTGGTATTTCTATACTAACTCGGCTCCATGGCTTCCCAACCGTTTCCACGGCAAAGCCGTTGTTGAAGGTCAGCGCAAGTTTATGGGCACACTTTGGAACACTTATGCTTTCTACGTGCTTTATGCTAACATCGACAAGTTTGACCCCACAAAGTATAATATTAATGACTGCAAACTAACCGTTATGGATAAATGGCTTTTATCAAAGCTAAACTCAATGGTTAAAGCAGTTGATAATAACCTTGCAAACTACCGAATCCCCGAAGCCGCTCGCGCTTTGCAGGAATTTGTGGACGAAATGAGTAACTGGTACGTTCGCCGTGGTCGTGAACGCTATTGGGTACAGGGTATGACCGATGACAAGCTCGCCGCTTATATGACCCTTTACACCGCACTTGTTACCACTGCTAAAACCGCCGCACCGATGATTCCCTTTATGGCTGAAAACATTTATCAAAACATCGTTCGTAGCATTGATAAAACCGCACCTGAAAGCATCCACCTTTGCGATTTTCCCATTGTTAACGAAGCGCTTATTGATGAAAAGCTTGAAGAACAAATGGAAAAGGTGCTCCAGATCGTTGTTCTTGGTCGTGCAGCTCGTAACGGTTCTTCACGTAAAAACCGTCAGCCCCTTAACGTTATGTACGTAAAGCTCGACGGCGAGCTTGAAGCAACCTATACCGACATTATTAAGGATGAGCTTAACATTAAAAATGTTGACTTTACCGACGTTGTTGATAACTTTGTCACCTACACCTTTAAGCCACAGCTTAAGACCTTAGGTCCCAAGTATGGCAAACAGCTTAATGAAATTCGTCAATATCTTACCGAAATTGATGGCAACGCCGCCAAGAAAGAGCTTGACGAAAAAGGCAACTTAATCCTTAAGCTCGCAAGCGGTGATATTACCGTTGAGCCTGACGATTTGCTTATCGACGCCGCTCAAAAGGAGGGCTTCTTCACTTTAAGCGACCGTGGCATTACCGTTGCGCTTGATACAATTCTTACACAGGACCTTATTGACGAGGGTTATGTACGTGAGCTTGTAAGCAAGATTCAAACAATGCGTAAGGAAGCAGGCTTCAATGTTATTGACCATATTGCAATTACACTTGACGGTAGCGAAACCGTTTGCAATATTGCAACTGCAAAGGCTAACGACATTGTGGGCGACACCTTGGCTGACAGCCTCACCGTTACCTCACCCGATGGCTTTGTTAAGGAATGGGATATCAACGGCAAGACCGTTAATATCGGTGTTAAGAAAATTTAATTAAACACAAAAACGGACTTGGAAATTTTCCAAGTCCGTTTAATTTTATTTGGCTCTATAATAAATGTTGTGGTAACCAAATAGAGCCAAAAAATAAAGGTTTAAGTTAAAAGCTTAAATATTTATTTTGAGGGATATTCATTTTTAATATCGCTAACACCACAAATATAGTCCAGACTAACATTATAATATTTTGCCAACACTATTATACTATCAATTGGTATTCTAATTTTACCAAGCTCATAATCGGAATATGTTTTTTGCCCAACATTTAATAATTCAGCAATCTGTGTTTGGTTAAAATCATTATCTTCCCTTAAAGCGCGTATGCGTTCGGTATATTTCATATTAACACCTCGCATAAATTATAAAATAGAATAAATAACTCTATTGACAAATAGAGTTATAAACTCTATAATATTCTAGGTGATATAATGCAAATTATTAAAAAAGAAAATTTTTGCCCTTGCTGTTATTGCGAACACTTTATTCAATTAATAGATAAAAGTTTTTATTTCCCTGACCACAAAGGACTTTGCAATAAACATAAGGTTATACATCATAAATATGACAATTTATGCGAAGATTTTATTTTAATGTCAGGCGTACATACTAAAAAATGGTATCCAACCAAAAAAGGACTTGAGGATTAACCTCAAGTCCTTTTAATTATGCAATTTAAAACATATTATTATATGTATCGTTTTAATCATAATCGGCTATCCGTAGGCGACATTTCATAATGCACAGTAATCCGTAAGCCGAAATTTGATTTGTCACCCAAAGGCAAAATCAAAAAATCCTCTGATATGATTATAAGTTTTAAAAATGCTCTCTTAAAACCGCCAAAAAAAGTACCAAGGGGTAAATTTATAAGCGAATAAATATCTTCATTAACCTTTGAAATCTCTATATAAGATTTTGACTTTTTTGCATACAAAATAGATTGCTTTATAAACTCCTGTGCTTCGGTATCATATAATGATAAATCGAGTTTTTTCAATATGTTCATTTTTTTAGAAAAATCTGCCTTAAAAAACACTTCGCCCACAAAATACCTCCAAAATAAAAAAGCGTACCCCGAAGGGTACGCCGAAAAAGTGTTTCCCTCGGTTTCGCTACCACACTACACCGATGAATATCCGCACAGGAATAAAGAGAGAACACCTTTTACCAAGGTATTGTTTCCCGTGCAAATATATAAATTCATCATTATTCAAATGTAGTGTGGTATGTGCATATAATACCATACATTAGTTAAAATTGCAAGAAAAAAGGACTTGGAAAAATCCAAGTCCTTTTAATTACGCGTTATGAATTACTTATTAAGTGCTTCGTTAACTGCAACTGCTTAAAGCTTCGGTCATACCAACCATGGGGTTTACCTCATCCGATTAAACATATCGTTTTAAGACACTTGTATGGGCGTGCACCACCTCGGCACATGGGGAGGCGTAATTGAACGGTATTACATATTGACACCGTGAAGAAACTAATGTATAGTTAGAACATTAGAAATCTTATTAAGCGGAGAAAGCAATATGGCAGAAAAATTAGTAGTATCAGTAAGTGATTTCGGCGCTGTGGCAAACAGCAATGCCGTGCAGACCGAGGCTTTCCAAAAGGCACTCGACCATTGCTTTTTAGCTGGAGGCGGTGAGGTTGAGGTTCCTACCGGAGTATATATAGTAGGCGATATTAGGTTAAGAAGTAACACAACACTGCATTTACTTGAAAATGCAGTGTTAAAGGGAAGCAAAAACCCTAAGGATTACCGCAATATATTACGGGACAAATTAGAACCCCTGTCCGCAGAGCAGGCTACCGATGCACATTGGTATAGCCCGTATGAATGGACAAAAATGGGCGGAGGATTTAAGGTTCATTTATATACCGCAGGAAGTTATTGGAATTATGGTATTATACGAGCCGTTTTTGCTGAAAACATTGCATTGATAGGCGAAAAGGGCAGCTTAATTGACGGTAATAATGTTTTCGACGCTGAAGGCGAAGAAAACTATCGCGGACCGCACACAATAAATATGCATTTATGCAAAAACATTAAACTGTACGGATATACAGTTAAGGATAGTTCCAACTGGGCTCATGCAATTTTTCAATCCGAAAAAATACATTTTGAGAACCTCACCGTTTTGGCTGGTCATGATGCATTGCATACAAGGGCTTGCAGTGACGTTAAAATTTACAGATGCAAGCTGATTACGGGTGACGACTGTATTGCGGGCTTTGATAACATTAATGTTCATGTTAGAGACTGTGAAATCAGTTCTGCCTGCAGTGCATTCAGATACGGCGGTTATAACATTTTGGTTGAGGATTGTCATATTTACTGCCCCTGTAAATATCCGTTTAGAGGAAGTCTTTCGGCAGAGGATAAAATTTCAGGCGAGCATACCGACGCATCCACTAAAGCTCGCTTCAATATGCTATCCTTGTTTACAAACTTCGTAACTGATGATTTACCCGTAAGACACGCACCCGGTAAAATTTTGATAAGAAACTGTCTGGTAGAAAATGCAGATAGGTTTTTACATCTAAACCTCTCGGGTAATGAAGCATGGCAGGTGGGTCATCCGCCAAAGGATATTACCTTTGAAAACATAAAGGCTGAGAATATATCTATGGGCGTTTACTGTTATGGCGATAGCGAAGTACCGGTAACCCTCAATTTTAAAAATATTGAATATTCCGTACGTGAAGGCAGTGAAGAAGAGCCAATTTTCAAGGTAGCACATTTTGATAACATCAATCTTGATAATGTTAAGATTTCAAACTATAATGGCAAGGCTCTAATTAAAACATGGTCTGATGGAGGAAGTGTAAATGTAAACAATCTTGACTGTGATATTAATAGCGGAGAGCTGATAGTTTGCGCAACCGAAAAATTTGTATGCAAAGCAATATAACAACTGCTTTTATATTTTTAAAAATCACCAATATAGTGAAATACTCTCACCAAATACGATATTGAAATACTGTTTGACAGTTGATAAAATAAACTCAGAAGAGCGCTCCTTCTAAATTAACAATCGAGGTAATGTTATGAAATTACAATTTGGAGATAACTTTAAAAGACTTAGGAAGCAAAGAGAAATAACACAAGAACAAGTTGCTGAAATGTTAGGTGTATCTTGTCAATCAGTATCAAGATGGGAATTAGGTGTTTGTTATCCTGATTTTGAATTGTTGCCTGTAATTGCAAATTGTTTCGAGGTGACAATTGATAGTTTGTTATCTAATGACGATATTTCAAAAGAAACAGACAAAAAGTTGTTTTTCGAAAAATTAGATGCACTTGATTGGCGAGATATGGAACAACTGAATTTAGCAAAAAAATATTGTTATAAATACCCTGCTGACCCACAATACAGATGGCATTTAGTTCGTATTGCTACTAATCAAATACTAATAGGCAACGATAAAAACGGCGAAATTTATCAAATACTTAAAACAAATGCCGAAAAACTGCTTGAAACAAAATATAGAGATGCAACCATAGACCAAATGGTTGATGCTTGTTCCGAAGATGACCTTAAATATTGGTTGGAATTATGCCCTTACACCTCAACGTTTAACAGACGAGGTTGTTTAGTTTCTCGCTATAACCGAAGACTTGACGACACTGATAAACAATTTGTTCATCAAGGTCTTGAAAATTTAGAAAAGTTTTCTAATCAATTGGACAGACGTTTTCCCGACAGTTACGGCTCAACAAAAAAATCAAAATATCATTATAAAATACTTAACATTATTGAAAGCTTTGGCGACGGAACGGAAGTTCCCAATGGTTGGAAGTTGTTTTATGCTTATAAACAGTTGGTATTGTCGGCTTGCCTTTTTGATATGGGAAAATATGATGAGGGCTGGAACCATTTTGATTCCGCTATAAATAAATATAAATACATATTTACCACTTCTGATAAATGGTTAGATTTAGGCGGCGAATTGTTTGCCAATTTAAAGGTAAACAAAACGTGGACAACAGCCGTAAATGAAAGCGGAGAAGAATACGAAATATTTGGTATTTCGCATTTATCCTTTTATAACATAAACTTTTTATACGGATTCCTTAATGATCCGCGTTGGGCATGGTTTAATTCAGTTCGCGAAACCGATAAATACAAAAATGCTATTAAATGGGCTGAAGAAATAATAAAAGCAGAGCAAAAAGCATAAGATAAAAAATTGGACACATCATAGGTGAAAACCCTAAAATGATGTGTCCAACTGTTATTTGTTTGATTTTTTCGAATGGGTTAATTTATGAGGTTATGAAAACCCGCATAAATCCTTATTTATTAAGTGCTTCGTTAACTGCAACTGCGCAAGCAACAGTCATACCAACCATTGGGTTGTTACCCGCACCGATAAGACCCATCATCTCAACGTGAGCAGGAACAGATGAAGAACCTGCGAATTGAGCGTCAGAGTGCATACGACCCATTGTATCGGTCATACCGTAAGAAGCGGGGCCTGCAGCCATATTGTCGGGGTGGAGTGTACGACCCGTACCGCCGCCCGATGCAACTGAGAAATACTTCTTGCCCTGTTCGATGCATTCCTTCTTATAAGTACCTGCAACAGGGTGCTGGAAGCGTGTGGGGTTGGTGGAGTTACCGGTAATGGAAACGTCAACACCTTCCTTGTGCATGATAGCAACACCTTCACGAACATCGTCAGCACCGTAGCAACGTACCTTTGCACGTTCGCCGTTTGAGTAAGCAGTTTCTTCAACGATTTCGAGTTCGCCGGTGTAATAGTCGAACTTGGTTTGAACATAGGTAAAGCCGTTAATACGAGAAATAATTTTAGCAGCGTCTTTACCAAGACCGTTAAGAACTACGCGTAAAGGTTCTTTACGAGCTTTGTTTGCACTTCTTGCTAAACCGATTGCGCCTTCAGCAGCAGCGAAAGATTCGTGACCTGCAAGGAAAGCAAAGCATTTGGTTTCTTCACGTAAAAGCATTGCGCCGAGGTTACCGTGGCCAAGACCAACCTTACGGTCATCAGCAACAGAGCCGGGAATGCAGAAAGACTGAAGACCAACACCGATTTTTTCAGCAGCTTCAGCAGCAGACTTAACTTCGTCCTTAATTGCGATAGCGCAACCTACAACATAAGCCCAAGCAGCGTTTTCAAAGCAGATAGGTTGAATACCCTTAACGATATTATAAGCGTCAACGCCTGCCTTGTCGCAAATTTCCTTTGCTTCTTCAATGGAAGAAATGCCGTGCTTTGCAAGTTCAGCGTTGATTTGATTTATTCTTCTATCATAAGATTCAAATAATGCCATTATTCATTTCCTCCTTAATTATTCTTCACGGGGGTCGAGAAGCTTCGCAGCGTCATCAACACGACCGTACTGGCCACTAGCCTTAGCTAATGCTTCGTTAGCGTCCATACCCTTTTTAATCATATCCATCATCTTGCCGAGGTGAACGAACTTGTAACCGATAATGGTGTCGTTTTCGTCAACGGCAATTTTAGTGATGTAACCTTCAGCAAGTTCGAGATAACGGGGACCCTTTGCAAGAGTTGCATAGGTTGTACCGCACTGTGAACGAAGACCTTTACCTAAGTCTTCAAGACCTGCACCGATGGGAAGACCGTCTTCAGAGAAAGCGGTTTGTGTACGACCGTAAACGATTTGTAAGAACAATTCGCGCATTGCGGTGTTAATAGCATCGCAAACAAGGTCGGTATTAAGTGCTTCAAGAATTGTTTTGCCAACCAAAATTTCAGAAGCCATTGCAGCTGAGTGGGTCATACCCGAGCAACCGATAGTTTCAACCAATGCTTCTTGAATAATACCCTCTTTAACGTTGAGAGTAATCTTGCAGGTGCCCTGCTGGGGAGCGCACCAGCCGATACCATGGGTAAGGCCTGAAACGTCTTTAACTTCCTTAACCTGAACCCATTTGCCCTCTTCCGGAATGGGAGCGGGACCGTGATATGTGCCTTTTGCTAAAGGACACATATTTTCTAC